>JABDCR010000001.1:73-102157 GCA_013288015.1 Bacteroidota bacterium
AAAGGTTTTGCTAAATTATCTGAAAAAATTCCGGCAGGATATAAAGCAGAACAATTAAATATTTCAGGTTCTTCTTTTGCTTTTGAAAACGGAGAGGCTAAATTTATTTGGACTTCGATACCTGCAGCAGAAGATATAACTGTATCATACAAACTTGTGCCGGATGGTTCAAGCATTCAAAACCCATCTTATATTGAAGG
The DNA here is from genome assembly GCA_013288015.1 of Bacteroidota bacterium. Taxonomy (GTDB): domain Bacteria; phylum Bacteroidota; class Bacteroidia; order B-17B0; family Aurantibacillaceae; genus PALSA-968. The sequence continues at coordinate 274 of JABDCR010000001.1, forward strand.
AAGTAAATTTTCATACATAGAAGGTGATCAAACAAAAAAAATAGCTTTAGACAGACAAGAAGTAGTTGCAAATGGCGAGGTAGCATCAAGCACCCCAATTCAAACTAATACCGAACCTGTTGCTACTAATACACAACCCGCAGTTGATGTTAACGCAGTTGCTCAAGAACCCGCTAAAGAACCTGTTGCTACTAACACAGATAATTCAACAACAGCTAACACAACAGCTTCTGCACCTAAAAACGGAAACATTCATTACTCGGTACAAATTGGTGCATTTAAAAATGGCGTAAGTGCCAGTGCTTTAGGAAGAAAATATTCTATAAATGAAAATATAAAAACCGAAATGCAGGATGGGTTTACCAAATGTATTTTAGGCAAGTTTGATGAGTACAAAGCTGCTCGCGACAATCGTGAAACTATAAAAAACAAAGGTGTATCAGATGCTTTTGTTACTGCATACAATTCAGGTAAACGTATCACAGTGCAAGAGGCACTAATGGTTAGTAACCAAAAATGGTATAAATAAATTACTGGATTATTAGTGATTTTAGTACATTTGAAAAACTACTTTAATGCTTATTCGTATCAAAAATATCTCTCTTTTTATACTCCTTGCCATTTTCACTTTAAATAGTGTTGCACAAAGTTCTGCTCCTAAAAAAGAAAAGAAAAAAGAAAAAACCGATTCAGATACAACTAACAACCCACCACGTTTAGGAGATGTTTTTAAACCAACTATTGGTCTTGGTGCGGGTACACTTTCTTATTTTGGAAACATTTATCCCAAAGGACAGCAGTTTCAATCTATCACTCAATCTCGTTTGGGGTATAATTTAAATTTATCACAACCACTTACTAAATCTCTTTCTCTTAATTTTTATGTAATGTTTGGTAAGCTGGGAGCTAACGAACGCTCTGCTACACCCGCACTTAATCAAAATTTTGAATCGCAAATACGCTTAGGCGGATTACAATTGATGTATGATTTTTCTAATTTCATAAAAAAACAAAACAGTATTCGTCCTTATATTTTAACCGGCTTTGAAGGTTTTGAATTTCTTTCGAAAACAGATTTGTACGATAAGCATGGCAATAAATATTATTACTGGAACGATGGAACGATAAAAAACATGGCGCAGGGTTCGCCTGGGTCGCAAAATGCACAGACTTTAGTACGTGATTATACTTATGATTCTGACATAAGAGAAATGAATCAGAATGGATATGGCAAATATCGCGAAAGCTCATGGGCTATACCGGTAGGTGCAGGTTTTACCATGAATGCCGGTGAACATATTAAATTTAGAATGGGTGCCACTATGCACTTTACATTTACCAACCATATTGATGGTGTGGCAAGCACTAAAAGTGATAAGTTTTTAATGTTTGCTGCATCTGTACATTATGATTTAGTTACCCATAAAAAAGATGGCATGGATACATTACCAAGTAACCAATATGAAGGTGTTGACTTTTTGGCTATTGATAATGGAGATGAAGATGGCGATGGTGTAAAAGATTTTGATGATTTATGCCATGGTACACCTGCGGGTGCAAAAGTAGATGCACATGGTTGTCCGGTAGATGAGGATAAAGACCTTGTAGCCGATTACCGTGATGAAGAGTTACCAACCGATACCGGTAAAGTAGCTAATGATAAGGGGATTGCCATGACAGATGAGGACCATCAAGACTGGTATAACAGATATTACGATTCAACCGGGCAGTTTTCTAAGGTGGTAGATTTAGGCGGCCCTATTGTAAACGGAAAAGCTCCAATAGTAAATTCTAATGCGCGTCCTAAAGATTTTACAGTTGAATTGGTACGTTATAAAGGCGGTATCCCTCCGGATGAAATGGCTTATTTATTAAGTATAGGCGATATACGTTCATTTAATTATAATGATACTACTGTAGTTTACGCAGCCGGTAGTTATGATGATGTAAGAAAAGCTATAAAAAGACGCGACGAGTATATTGGCGAAGGTTTAAAATCTGCCAGAGTAGGTTATTTTAAAGGTGAAGCTTATTTTAATATAACTGATGCCGAATTGGCAAAAGAACTTGCCGAAGCTAGTAAAAAAGGTGCTATACCAAATGATGCTACAGCTAACAATAATAGCACAAGTAACAATACCGAAGGTGCGGTAAACAAAGGAATTATTTACCGTGTGCAATTAGGCGCTTATAAAAACAAATTATCGCCTACCATGTTTAAACATGCTGGTAAAGTGCTTGAGTTAAAAACAGAAGACGGCTATTATAAATATGCATCGGGGGCGTATAAAACACTTACTGATGCTGCTGCCCATAAAGCAGAACTTGTGTATGAAGGATATGAAGATGCCTTTATTACTGCTTACGAAAAAGGTAAACGTGTAGCTTTAGATAAAGTAGGTGCTACTTTTGAAGATAAAACTTATAAAGAGAACTTGAGCGAAACTGCAAATGCAGGAAGTGCTATAGACAAATCGTTGGTTAGTTTTAAAGTGCAATTAGCACTTAAAAAACCAGATGATACTTCATTAGATGAGCAACTGAAAGAATTAAAAGATGTAGATAAAGAACCTACTACAACTGGATTGATACGAATTACTGCCGGAGAGTTTAAAAACTATAACGACGCGGTTAAATACAAAAATATATTACTTGAAAAAGGTTTTATTGGTGCATTTCCTATAGGAACCTTTAAAGGCCAAGTAATTTCGATACAGGAAGCTTTAGATTTATTAAAATAAATCCCTCATTTAATTTAGCATGAAAACAAAAAGGCTTTCTATAAATAGAAAGCCTTTTTGCAATCAAAACCAACCAATAAAATTTACAAATATGTTTTAAGCAGTTTGCTGCGTGATGTGTGTTTTAAACGACGAACTGCCTTTTCTTTTATTTGACGTACACGCTCACGTGTTAAATCAAAACGGGCACCAATTTCCTCAAGGGTTAATGATTGATTTCCGTTCAGTCCAAAATATAAACGTACTACGTCTGCTTCGCGCGTCGTTAGGGTGTTTAAAGAGCGTTCTATCTCCTGGCGAAGAGAATCTATTAATAATTCCTTATCAGGGCTTAAAGAGTCTTTTTCTTCCATTACATCATACATGCTTCCACCCTCATCATTTATACTTAGGGGAGCATCCATTGATACGTGGCGGCCACTGTTTTTAAGTGTTTCAAAAACATCGCTCGGCATTAAATCCATGGTAACGGCAATTTCATCAGGCGTTGGTTCACGCTCTAATTGCTGTTCAAGCTTTGCGTAAGCTTTATTAATTTTATTAATAGAGCCAATTTTATTTAATGGCAGCCTTACAATACGACTTTGTTCTGCCAATGCTTGCAGGATACTTTGACGAATCCACCATACGGCATACGATATAAATTTAAAACCACGCGTTTCATCAAAACGTTGCGCGGCTTTAATTAAACCTAAATTTCCTTCGTTAATTAAATCGGGTAAACTAAGCCCTTGGTTTTGGTACTGTTTTGATACAGACACCACAAACCGCAAATTGGCTTTCACCAATCGGTCTAAAGCAGTTTCATCACCTTGCTTAATTTTGCGTGCCAGCTCAACTTCTTCTTCAGCCGTTATGAGGTCAACCCTGCCAATCTCCTGCAGATACTTATCAAGTGAAGCGGTTTCTCGGTTCGTTACTTGTTTCGTAATTTTTAATTGTCTCATAGGCTAAAAAGTTTTTGAGGTTTACAATACTCCTACGCACAAATATCAAAAAGGTTACAATAAATGTAGCCATTTTTTAATTAATTGTACATTTTATCAAAAAAAATTTATACCTGCCTAATTACAGGGTTTTAAACCCCAAACTTGCCCCTTTTAGGCAGAAAAAATACCCTATTTTTGCAGCACTATGAAAAAAGTTAAAATAGGAACCCGTGGTAGTGAGTTGGCACTTTGGCAAGCTAACTATACCAAAACTTTACTTGAAAAGCAAGGTTGTGAAGTGGAGATAAAAGTAATTTCTACCGAGGGAGACCGCTCGCAAGAGTGGAATACCAGCTTTGACAAACTGGAGGGAAAAGGCTTTTTTACCAAAGAAATTGAAGAGGCTCTACTTAATAACGAAATAGATTTAGCTGTTCATTCGCATAAAGATTTACCTACTATTAGTCCGGATGGATTAATGATTGCAGGGGTATCTGACCGAGAAGACCCAAGCGATTTATTAATTATTCGTAAAGAAGCGGTTGACGAAAAAGAAAAATTTAACCTGAAACAAAAAGCCATTGTAGGCACTTCATCATCGCGCAGAAAAGCGCAGTTACTTGCCTTTAGAGATGATGTTGAAATAAAAGACATGCGTGGCAATGTACCTACACGTATAAAAAAACTTTTAAGTGGCGAGTATGATGCTATTATGTTGGCAGCAGCCGGTGTTGAGCGTTTAGAAATTGATTTAGGCGATGATTTAAAAGTGGTTAAGTTAAGTCCGCAAGAGTTTGTGCCTGCACCTGCACAAGGTGTATTGGCTTGGCAGATACGAGAAGACGATACATCGCTCGAAATTTTAATTGGGAAAATAAATAACGAAGATGTACAAACACGCATTAACCTTGAGCGACGTGTACTAAATTTATTTGAAGGTGGCTGCCAAATGCCTTTGGGCGTTTATTGCGAAAGCGAAATGAACGAAAAAGATAAGTATCTTTTTAAGATTTGGGTTAGCAAGGCGGAAGCTTGGGATAAACAACCTATACAGTTATATTTTGAATCGATTTTTGCTTACGAGTTACCGGAAAAGATTTTAGAAAAAATAAACTCCATTACTCCTCAAAAAGTTTTTATTACTAAAACCTTTAGGGAAAAAGATTATTTAGAAAAAGCACTTAAAAAATTAAACTTTGATGTAACGGCTAAAAGCCTAATAGAGTTTAAGCAAGTTGAAATGCACTATTTACCAATAAGTGAGTGGATATTTTTTAGCAGCAAACATGCGGTACGTTATTTCTTTAACCAAAAACCAAAAATTGGTAAAGTAAAATTTGGCTGCATAAGCAAACAAACATCGGCAGAGCTCAGGCAATATGGGCACCGTGCAGATTTTATAGGGCAAAGCACCGATACTAAAATGATTGGTAAACAGTTTTCATCATTAGTTGGTAGTGCAAAGGTTTTGTTTCCGGTACCTAAAGAAAGCATGCAAAGTGTGCAACAACAGCTTAGCAAAAACACCATAAACTTGGTGGTATACGAAACACTTAAGCAAGGCATTGTGGTTGATACAAAAACCAATATTATTGTGTTTACATCGCCAAGTAACGTGGATGCTTTTTTTGAAAAAAACAAATGGCAAGAGCATTATAAAGCCGTAGCTATGGGCGAAGCAACCGAAACCGCTTTATACCGCAAAGGTGTTAGAAAACCCGCAAAGCCTATTACGTTTGACGATTTAGGATTAATGCATTGCATCTTATCACTTAGTTAATTTTTGTAGAAAACTTAAAATATACATCCATTAATTTCTAATATATTTGCCAAAATTTTTAAGATATGAGTAAAGGTCCGGTTTCAAAATTTATAGAACATCACTATCGCCATTTTAACGCAGCAGCCTTAATGGATGCCGCTAAAGGTTACGAAACACATTTAGCCGAAGGTGGTAAAATGATGGTTACATTGGCAGGTGCTATGAGCACGGCTGAGTTAGGCATTTCGTTAGCCGAAATGATTCGTCAGGATAAAATTGCCATCATATCTTGTACCGGTGCAAATTTGGAAGAAGATGTGATGAACCTAGTGGCCCACTCGCACTACAAACGTGTACCAAACTACCGCGACCTTACCCCAAAAGATGAGTGGGATTTATTAGAAAACCATTACAACCGTGTTACTGATACTTGTATACCGGAAGAAGAAGCTTTCCGTCGTTTACAAAAACACTTGGTAAAACAATGGAAAGATGCTGAAGCAGCAGGCGAACGTTATTTTCCGCATGAGTTTTTATACCGTGTTGTTTTAAGCGGAGATTTAAAACAGTATTACGAAATTGACCCGAAAAATAGTTGGATTGTAGCTGCGGCCGAAAAAAATATTCCTATTGTTTGTCCGGGTTGGGAAGACAGCACTACCGGAAACATTTTTGCCAGTTACGTTATTAAAAACGAATTAAAAGCAAACACCGTTAAAAACGGAATTGAGTATATGGTTTGGTTGGCCGATTGGTATCGCAAAAACAGCGGCGGCAAAGGCGTTGGTTTTTTCCAAATTGGCGGTGGCATTGCAGGTGATTTCCCTATTTGTGTTGTACCCATGATGTATCAGGATTTAGAGTGGCATGATGTTCCTTTTTGGTCTTATTTCTGCCAAATATCAGATTCTACTACCAGTTATGGTTCTTATTCGGGGGCTGTTCCAAACGAAAAAATTACCTGGGGCAAGCTTGATATAAACACGCCTAAATTTATTGTAGAAAGTGATGCTACTATTGTAGCACCGCTTATGTTTGCCTGGATACTAGGCTGGTAAGTCTATTTTTCTTACTTTAGCTATAGTTAAACTCATGAAGAAACTTTTTTACATAACTATAGGCTTGGGCTTATTTGTTGTATTTAGTTGCAAGAAAAGTACACCAAGCCCAACACCAACTCCTGCTCCTACCACAATAGGCAGTTTAACTGTTGATGGCGCGGCAGTAGGAAGTCTTACTCACACCTCTTTTATGAATGGCGGCAATTTTGGTGTTATTGCTTATGGGTCAAATGCTAATCCGGAAATACAGGTAACCTTTTCGGGTACAACTACCCCCACTTACGGAACTTATGTTATAGCTACAGGTACAGTTACTTATGGGAAATGTACATTTATATATTCTGATACCGGATATACTTCGTCTGCATCATCAGGTTTTGTAAATGTAGCAACATCGGGCACAGCACCTAATAACACACTTAGTTTTTCAAACATTTCTGTAAGCGGTGCTGCTGGGCATCATACTCTTACAGGAACAATTACTTATTAGCTGCAATAATGTTTGATTCTAAAAAATTTTCGCTTCAACTTATCGAACCAAAAATAATAAGACTGAGTGTGGTTGATGGTATAGAATTAGAGCAACAAGATGCCAAGGATATGATTGCAGAGGCTCTTGAAATGTCGGGAGGAGATGGGTACGCCATCCTTTTTGATGCCACTAAATCGGGTAACATTAGTTATGAAGCAAGAGAAGAGTTTGCTAAATCAAAAAAGCGAATTGCTGTTGCTATTTTAACTAATTCATTAGCTAATAAATTACTTGGCAATTTCTTTATTAATTTTCATAAACCATCTTCTTCAGCGCGTATTTTTTCGGATGAAAAAATGGCTATAGATTGGTTACAAGAAATGATAAAAGAAAATAATTCTGCTACAAATTAGCATCCATCTTTTTATAAAAGAATAGATAGGTTATTATAAACCAAACAGAAAAAACAACACCTGCTATGCTGGTTATTTCAAATGTTTTTGTAAGAATAAAAAACAACATCTTACAGAAAAAACTAATGGCGTATAACTCCATGCCCCAACGTTTAAGATGCCACACACCAATAAAAGAAATAAAAGTAGCCGCTACAATTAAGCCATAAATGGCGGGCATAAACACACCTAATTTTTTTACCGATGGAGAAAAAACTCCCGGAAATGTTATCACCACCCACAAAAAACCTATGACACAAATTATGCTGAGTATAAGCGGGCGTTTCATTTTTCTTACTTCAATTTATTGTCTGATTGCTTCTACAGGGTCTAACTGTGCTGCACTATAAGCAGGCACAAAACCCGAAATAATGCCAATTAAAAACGAAATAGTTAATCCTAAAACTACATTAGATAAGGTTAGTGTTATCTCCATGCCAAAAGCATCTCCGGCAAACAGCGTTATAACCCAAATAACAAGTAAACCCAATAAGCCACCTATAAGTGAAAGAAAAATAGCCTCGCTTAAAAACTGTAAGAGTATAAAATAATTTTTTGCTCCTAATGATTTTTGTATGCCAATTAAATTGGTTCTTTCTTTAACCGATACAAACATAATATTAGCTATACCAAAGCCTCCTACTAAAATAGAAAAGCCTCCTATTATCCATCCAACGGTACCAACCACATCAAACAAGCCATCAAAGCCTTTGCTTAAAACACTTGTTTCGTTTAAGGCAAAGCTATCTTCGGTGCCGGGTTGCAATCTTCTTTCAGCTCGTAAAATGCCGGTTAGCTCATCTTTTAATTGCTCGTTGCTTACACCGGCTTTTGCTTTAACGGCAATGTAAGGTTCATTAGTTTCTGCTCTTACATCTAAAATATTACGGATAAAGTTTAGCGGTATCATCACCTGATTATCCATGCTGTTACCCAACATACTTTCGCCTTGTTTTTTTACAATGCCAATAACCGTAAATTTTCTGCCAAACATTTTTACGTCTTTTCCTAAAGGACTTTCTCCCGAAGGGAAAAGCCCTTCTTGCACTGTTTTACCCAGTATAACAGCATTTTTTGCGTTGTCAGATTCAAGCTGAGTGAAGTACCTGCCCTGCTCTATTTCAAAATTAGAAACCAAATTATAATCGGCCGAAACGCCTGATATGGTAACATTCTCAACCATATTACTAAAATACTGTACACGTTTTTTTGTATCAACTCTAAAGGCTGCAGCTTCCGTTGTTTTAGAGTTTAAAATAATGGCTTCTAAATCATCTACGCTGGCGGTGGGGCGCAACATATATTTCCACCAAGGATAATCGGCACCAAAGGCCCAAGGCCATTTTTCTACAATAACCACATTATTACCAAGCGATGCTATGCTTCCTCTGATATTGTTTTCTAAACTATCGGTAACCGTAAAAACAGTTATGATGGCAAAAATGCCGATGGTGATGCCTAATAGTGACAAAAAGGTGCGCAATTTATTTGCCAGCAATGATTGCGAGGCAAACAAAACACTTTCTTTTACTAATTGAAAAAATAAATGCACCGTTAAATTACTTACAACAAAAGTAAACTATTGTTGGTGGGATAAAAAACCGTCCACCCTCGTTTATATGCTCTTATGGAATTTTTACTGTAGCAACTGCTTCTTTCTTGCGCTCGCCCACCTGCTGACGCCACATGGCATAATACAAGCCTTTTATTTCGAGTAAATCATTGTGCTGGCCTTCTTCAATAATTTTGCCACGCTCTAACACATAAATTTTATCGGCATTCATAATGGTAGATAAACGATGCGCTATCATTACAGTTATCTGCTCTTTTTTACCCGATATATCGCGAATGGTTTCCGTAATTTCTACTTCGGTTAAAGAATCTAAAGCAGAGGTAGCCTCATCAAAAATTAATAATTTAGGATTACGTAACAAAGCACGCGCAATTGAAAGTCGTTGTTTTTCTCCACCCGATATTTTAATGCCCCCCTCGCCTATCACCGTATCTAAACCTTTATCGGCACGGCGCAATAAATTATCGCAGGCAGCTTTATGTAAAGCAGTCATACACTCTTCATCAGTTGCTGTGGGTTTTACAAAAAGTAAATTTTCTTTTATAGTACCCGAAAATAGTTGGGTGTCTTGCGATACAAAACCTAATTGCATGCGCAACTCATCTAAATTAATGTTGCTTGCTTTTTTATCGTTATAAAGAATTGTACCATTTATAGGGTGATACAAGCCTACCAGTAATTTAACCAAGGTTGTTTTACCTGAGCCCGAAGGGCCAACAAATGCTATGGTTTCACCTTTATTAATAGTAAACGAAATATTCTCAACAGCACTTGTGTTTGCTGTTCGGTGTTTAAACGATACATTATTAAATTCTAGTGTTTCTATAGCACCTAATTTATCGGGGTTTGCCGGTTTTACTTCTACAGGGGTGTTCATCAGTTTTTCAAAATTACTTAGTGATGCCTGTACCTCTCTATAAGATGCTACAATATTGCCCAACTCTTGCAAGGGATTAAAAATAAAAAAGGAATAAAAAGTTAAGGTTAGTAACTGACCTACGTTTATAGAATCTTTAAAAACTAAATAGTACAATACAAAAACAAGTGTAGTGCGCAAAAAATTAACTACCGTGCCTTGCACAAAACTTAAGCTGCGTATAAAGCGAACCTTTTTTAATTCAAGTACTAAAATTTTACCGGTAATGGTGTTTAGTCTTCCAATTTCTGATGTAGTTAAACCTAAACTTTTTACCAATTCTACATTTCGTAAGGATTCGGTTGTGGAGCCTGCCAAAGCCGTTGTTTCGCCTACAATTTGTTTTGATATGGTTTTAATTTTTTTGCTTAATAAATTGCTTATAAAAGCAAGTATAGGAGCCGTAACAAAAAACACCGGAGCAATCATCCAATTGGCCTGAAGTGCAAAAATTAAAACAAAAGTAAAGCCTACCAGTGTTTGAAAAATTACACTAATAAAAGAGGTGATAAATTTTTCGCAATCGGTGCGCACTTTTTGCAGTTTACCTAAAGTTTCGCCGCTACGTTGGTCTTCAAACTCCTGAAAGGGTAAATCTAACGAACGCTTAATGCCATCCTGATATAGTTGCGCTCCGGTACGCTGAATAATTACACTGGTATAATAATCCTGAAAGTTTTTTGCGATACGAGAAACCATTGCTACAGAAATAACACCTAATAAATACGGAATTATATCCTGAATAAAACGAGCGGTATCGCCCTTATAGGTTTGATGACCTACGCCAAATTTATTTAATATTTTACCATAGATATAGGGGTCTAACATGGAGAAGCATTGGTTGATAGCTGCTAGCAAAAGTGCCAAAGCAACAATGCCTTTGTAGTTTTTTAAATAAGCTAAAAGAATTTTCATAACGGGGACAAAGATACGGTTTAGAAAAATTAGTCCATTAAAAAAACCATATTAAAAAACAGAAGGTTGAAATTATTTAGCATCTAAATAAACGTGCCCATCCCGCCAATTATTTACGGCTATATACCAGGGGTCTCTGTAATTTATGTTACGAATAAGTTTAAAATTATTTTCAGAAAAAGGGTTGTTAATTTTTTCGAACCTAAATGTTATTGCATTGGGTGCACCCTCGTTACCATAAACCCAGGTTTCCATTTGGTTAGTTTTATAGGTTTTATTTGGTGGACCAAAAACAATATAAATCATGCCCATATCGGTTTTCCAACCCTCTATATGCGAGGTAAAAAAAGAGTTTGCATCCTGTATTCGGTTATAATATCGTTTTATGAGTTCCTTAGCCCTATCCTCTCCTCCACCCAAGGTAAGCCAAAATTTATCTATAGCTGCTTGCTTATCACTAGCATTTATCATTTTTTGATGCTCATCTTTATTCATTATAAAACGAGTGGCGGCAATCATTTGCTCATACGATAACACTTTAGGGAAATTTTGTTCAACACCCATTACGGTACATCCGGTTGTAGCAGTATCTAACCTGATAAAATAAATGCCTTGCTTGGCTATCTGCAAAGGAACGCTATGTCCATTAATACTGCTCACATAAAAAGTAGAATCGGGCATAGTAGGATAAGGCGAGGGTAGCCGTTCACTAAATGGCGGCGGAGGTAACGAGTAATCGTTAGCAAAAAAATCTACCCGCGCTTTGTTAAAAGTTACACGAGTGTTATAAATGTTTACCTCGTTTCCTTTTTCAATTTTGTTAGAAAAAAATACGGCTTTATTATCTCCCATTATTATATAACTCTGTTGCCCATAGGGATCTTTTTTTTCACATTTAATATAATGGGTTTGATGCCGCTTGCCATTAACATCACTTATATTAAGTTCTATATAGGATGTTTGGGCTACATTTATTTTTAGAGGAATGTAACCCGCTAAAGTTTTTGCCTGAGGCTCGCCAACTACTTTATCACTAATATAAACGGTAGATGAATCAAAGAAAACTTTAGCATCGGCATAAGGCAAAAATTTATAAAACACTTTTACGCGCGCTGAAAAATTACCGGCAGAGTCAATTTTTTTGTAAACAAGCTGTTTATTATCTATACTATAATATAGTTGCGAGTTTATACTATCAGCATGGTACAAAAACATGTGTACCGGTAAATCATTAACATCTTTACTGTAGGTTTTACTTTGCTCCCTTTCTCTATCTCGCTTTTGGGGTTTGGTTGTGTTGCAGGAAAATAAAACAAACAACAAACCAAATGCAGCAACAATATGTAATTTATTACTCATTACCAATTGATGTCTGTTGATTATCATCATCTACTAAATTTGGAGGCAATGCTTTGGTAACTTTAGCACCCAATTTTTCGATGCTTTGTGCACGCGAAATTAAATTGCCCTTACCCTCTTTTAATTTATTAAAGGCTGCGCCGTAAGCCGTTTGAGTACGGTCTATATTTTTACCTATATCGCTTAAATCTTCTACAAAGGCCACAAACTTATCGTAAAGGGCGCCACTTTGTTTAGCAATCTCTAAGGCATTTTTAGTTTGCAGTTCTTGTTTCCAAATAGCTGAAATGGTACGTAGTGTTGCTAACAAAGTAGAAGGAGAAACCACTACAATTTTTCTATCCCAGGCATACGAAAATAATTCCTGGTCGGCTTGCACTGCAATGCCAAAAGAAGATTCAATTGGAATAAACAATAACACAAAATCGGGTGTGTTTAACACCTCTGAACTTGCATAATGCTTATCACTTAAATCCTTTATATGCGCTTTAATAGAAGTAGTATGTAATTTTAAAAACTGAGCGCGTTGTTCATCCGTATCAGCCGCTAAATAATTTTGATAGGCCACTAAAGATACTTTAGAATCGACTACAATATGTTTGTTATCGGGTAAGTAAATAATGGCATCAGGCCTTATAGTTTCTCCGTGCGCATTGTTAAGTGATACCTGTGTTTTATACTCGCCACGTTCTTTACTTAAACCACTGCGTTCTAATATTTTTTCTAAAATAACCTCACCCCAATTACCCTGGGTTTTGTTATCGCCTTTAAGAGCTTTGCTTAGGTTATTGGCATCATCGCTTACTTGTTTGTTTAATTCAACCAATTGTTTTATTTCTGTTTTAAGGGTTATTCGTTCAGCAGATTCTGCTTTGTAAGTTTTATCTACTTTATCTTCAAAATCTTTAATGCGCTCTTTTAATGGATTAAGTATAATGTCTAAATTGGTTTTATTCTGATCAGTAAACTTTTTAGATTTTTCATCTAATATTTTATTGGCAATGTTTTCAAACTCGGTAGTCAATTTTTTCTGAATTTCTTCAAGCTCTGCTTTTTGCGTTTTCAGTTTTTCATCCTGATTTTTAAAGGCTTCTTCTGCTTTAGCTAATCGGGCATTAGCCGCGCTTAAATTAGTTCGCTCAGTATTTAGGTCATTTAAAACAGCTTCTTTTTCTTTTAGCAGTTCTGCTTTTTTGCTTTCAAATTCTTTTAACAGGTTTTCTTTTTCGGTTGTGGCATGTTCAACATCCTTCTTAATAAGAAGTTTATCTGTTTCCAAAGTCGCAATTTTTTTATCAAACTCAGATGTATCCACCTTCCCGCTTTTTTGCTTGCCAAACAAAAAGCCAATAACAAGACCCACAACAATTCCTATAATTAAAAACAAAATTTGCATGATTTAAAATTACAATTTATACTGAACTAACCTCCGTTAATGGCCGTTAATTTTTCTTATTAGTCAACATAGCATCTATAAGTGGTGAAACTTCTTTAAACAAATCCATTTGAGCATCAGGGGTTTCTCTGCCCCCACTTATAATACGGGTTATTTTACCTTTTGGGTCAATTACCAAAGTAAAAGGATATCCGCTACCTAAATTATATCTATCAATAAAAGCCTGGGCATCGCTTACTATTTCTGCTTTAAAAATATGTTTAGTTAAAAATTCCTCAACCTGTTTTTTCGGGTCTTGCGAGATGGCAAGTATATTCATTTTACCAGCATACTTTTTTAATAGCTCATTAAATGATGGCATTTCATTTATACAAGGCGGACAATGCAAATACCAAAAGTTTATAACCAAAGGTTTACCCTTATAATCACTTATTTTTTTCTTTTTACCTTGTAAAGTCGTAATCGAATCATTAGGCATTTGGCAACCAATAACCATATCCTGCGCCTGCTTTATGCGTATAAAAACAGAATCGAAATCAAATTTGGCATTTCTAAACTCGGTGGCTTTATCGTAACAAGTTGTTTGGGCAATAACAAAACTTTGCGCACAAATAAGTAATGCTAAAAAAAAGTTTTTCATGCTAATTATTAATGCAACATGCCCTGAAGTTTTGCTTTAGCCTCCACCGTAAATTCAAGTTGGTTGCGCAATGCCCATTGCACAAATTTTTCGGTAAAAATTTGTTTTTGGCCTTCGGCTAAACGGTCTGTTTCTAAAGCAACTGTTTTTTTATCTTTTAATTTAAGGTAAAAAATATCGTAACGATATTCTACACTATCTATTTGAGATGCAAATATTTTTTGTTCGCCTTCTAAAGAAATTAAAACGTAATTAGCAAACAAGCTCATGTAATAAACGCGTTGTACTATTTTTAAAATAAACACCAGCAAATCGGCAATGATGATGATAAATAATAAACCCGCTAAAAACATTAAGCCCGATGAGGATATCCAAAGCACGCCACCTGCAATAGCAAAAGCACCCAACCTGATTAATTTATGAGAGATAACATCATAGGGTAAATAAAAGAATCTATCAAATGGTAAATTCATCTTTGCCAACTTGGTAGAAAACTCAGCTACCGAAAAAAACAAATACAAAATGCCCAAACCAATTTGCAAAAGGAACAAAGTGTTTCCATTAGGTACACCAATAAATAAATAACTGCTTGTTACAATTAATGCAACAAGCAAAGTAAGTTGTTTAAATAAAGAAATGGTTAGTTTTTGCATTAGGGTTGTTCGTTATAAATTACTTCTAAAACAGTTTGCCCAACCACCTTCAACGTATTTTTGTCAATTAGTTTTATATCATCGGCAAGGGTGTGGTGTTCTAAAAAAAATCTGCTTTTATCAGGGTCGTAACCAATAATATCAACACAAGGAATGTTAGCAAATTTATTTACATACACGTGGTCGTCTGTAATCGGGTTAATTTGTTTTCTGATAAAATAATTGCTGTAACCTAAATTATTTGCCGTGCTCCAAATTTTATTTACAAAAGTTGAGGCATAAAAAACAGATACTTGCTCCTGAGGGAACACCACATTTTTTGTACCTACTAAATCCAGCAAAATACCAAACCTGGCTGTGTAGCCTTGCTTATGCAGGTTTTTGCTCCAGTACTGAGAACCCAAACCCCAATCATCTTCCATTTCGTAAGCACTTTCAACTTGACCTTTACCATAATCCTCCATGTCCCACAACATAATATCAATGCCTATGTTTGGTTTTTGTTTTGCCATAACACGCGCAATTTCTATTAAAATACCCGCACCACTTGCACCATCGTTAACACCCGGACAAGGTTTTTTAGCATTAGCTTTATTGCTATCCTCATCGCAAAAAGGGCGAGAATCCCAATGCGCACATAACATAACACGCGATGTATTTTCGGGATTAAAGGAAGCAATGATATTTTTTGACAACCACTTTTTTTGGTCGAAGGTGGTTACGGTTGCTTTTTGAATCATAACATCAGCACCATATTCTTTAAATTTTTTCTCGAAATAGACTACCGCTTTTTCATGCGCTTTGCTGCCCGGTTCACGTGGCCCCATATCTGCCTGTACTTTGATAAACGAAAAAGCAGAATCTTGATTAAAAGCAGGAGCAGTTACATGCTCTACTTCAACTGTTTTTACTTCAGGTTGTTTTGTTTCTTCCACCTTTTTGGTTTCGGTGTTACAAGAAGCTAAGTATAAGATGCAAGATGTAAGTAATAAAAATTTATTTTTCATTATTGGTTTAATTAATTGTCCAGGTGGCTCCTTCTTTGCCATCTTTTATTTGAATGCCACTTTCCTGCAAACGATTACGTATCTCATCAGATGTGGCATAGTCTTTATTATCTTTTACTTTTTTGCGCAAATCAATTACCAGGTTCATCACATTATTTAAAGCTTCAACACTTTTACCTGTTTGCTCTTCGCGTTTTATACCCATTACGTCCACTAAAAAATCCTGATAGATTTTTTTCAATAAAGTAATATCATCAGCAGTAAGTGTTTCTTTTTTATCGTTGGCTGAATTGATGATACGGGCACACTCAAATAATTGAGAAAGTAAAATGGGTGTATTAAAGTCGTCATTCATGGCTGCATAACATGCCTCTTGAATTTTCTTAATATCAACTGATGAAGTCGCAGACGGACTTAGTTTTTCCAACGTACTATAACTTTCTATCAAACGGTTATACCCTTTTTCTGATGCTTGCAGGGCTTCGTTAGAAAAATCCAAGGTGCTTGAGTAATGTGTTTGCATCATAAAAAAACGTACCACCATTGGGTTATATGCTTTTTCAAAAAGCGGATGCTTGCCATCTAACTTTGCCTGAGATGGTGTAGCACTTGGCGAATCGGCAGCTAGTTTCATCCCTGTAAATAATTCTACCGGTAAAAAAACATTGCCTAAGGAGCGCGACATTTTTTGTCCGTTAAGCGTAAGCATATTTGTGTGCACCCAGTAATTTACCGGTGCAGCACCGCAGCAACCTACACTTTGCGCAACCTCGTTGGTGTGATGGGTTGGAATTAAATCCATGCCGCCGCCATGTATGTCAAACGTTTCGCCTAAATATTTTTGACTCATAGCCGAGCACTCAATATGCCAACCAGGGAAACCAACGCCCCAAGGCGAGTTCCAGCGCATAATGTGTTCGGGCTTAGCTTTTTTCCATAATGCAAAATCTAAGCGACCTTTCTTTTCTTCTTGTCCGTCAAGTTCGCGTGTGTTTTCTAACTGGTCATCTAAATTCCTACCCGAAAGAATTCCGTAGTTATGTGTTTTAGCAAATTTTTCTACATCAAAATAAACGTTGCCATCTTTTTCGTAAGCAAAACCCTGCTTAATAATTTTTTCAGTCATTTCAATTTGCTCAGGTATATGACCTGATGCTGTAGGCTCTATACTTGGCGGGCAGTTATTAAACAAAGCCATCACCTCACGAAATCCAAAGGAATAACGTTGTACAATTTCCATAGGCTCAAGCTGCTTTAAGCGTGCTTGTTTACCAATACGGTCTTCGCCTGTGCCAGCAACTTCATCTTCTAAATGTCCTACATCGGTAATGTTGCGTACATAACGTACTTTGTACCCAATGTGTAACAAGTAACGGTACATAATATCGAAAGAAGTAAATGTGCGGCAGTTGCCTATGTGCACATCGCTATAAAGGGTTGGTCCGCAAACATACATGCCCACAAAAGGGGCATTAATGGGTTTAAATAATTCTTTTTTACGGGTTAATGTGTTATAAATATATAATGGCTGCATGACTATTTTAAAGAGTGTAAAAGTACCTTTTTTTTGGCAGCCAAAAGCAGGCTTTTATTAATGATTTTACTATCTTGCTTGGGTTTTAAACAACATAAAATGGAAACAAAACTTCAGGTAAAAAACACTATAGATATTAAAGCCACAGCCACCCAAGTTTGGGATGCCTTGGTAAACCCAGCTAAAACCAAAGTTTATATGTTTGGCTGCGAAACGGTATCTGATTGGAAAGTGGGTAGCCCGCTTTTATGGGAAATGATTTACGAGGGTAAAAAACTAATACCCGTAAAGGGCAAAATTTTAGCCATTCAGCCTAATAAACTTTTAAAATACACGGTTATAGACCCAAACGCATCGTACCCCGATATACCCGAAAATCACTTAAATGTAACTTATGAGCTTGCCGAACAAAACGGGCAAACCACTTTAACTGTTTTACAAGACGGTTTTGAAGGTGCCGCCGAAGGCGAAAAACGCTACAAAGATGTTGCCAACAATGGCGAGGGTTGGAACCCCATTTTAGTGCAGATAAAAAAACTGGTAGAAGGCAATTAATTTATAGCAGCCACAATTGAACTTACAAAATCATCTTGCTTAAAGTTTTTGTGCTGTGTTAAACCCAAGCGAACTACTACCAGTTTTTTTGATGGTATAACAAACACACGTTGCCCCTCGTAGCCATCAGCAAAATACATATCGGCAGGTGAGTTTGGACACTCTCTTTCTTTTTCGCCTGCATTTAACCAAAATTGATAACCGTACTCCTTTTTTTCGGAAGCCGGAGCAGGCACGGCAGTTTGCGCAACCCAATCTTCGGTTAAAATACGTTGACCATTGTACAAACCTTTGTTGTAGTATAGTAAACCAAAACGAGCCCAATCTCTGGCAGTAGCATACATATAGGATGAACCTACAAAAGTCCCTGATTCATCAGGCTCCATAACAGCACTATACATCCCAATTTTATAAAACAAACTATCGTATGGGAATTTATGATAGCCCTTATCGCCAACAATTTGCCTTACCATGCGAGATAAAATATTGCTGTTACCGCTTGAATAATAAAACACCGTGCCCGGTTTATCTTTCAGAGGATGAGAAGCCGTATATGCTCCCATATCTGAACGCTGAAATAACATTTTAGTAGCATCGCAACTCTTGGCATAATTTTCTTCAAAAGCTAAACCACTGCTTTGCTGCAATAAATCTTTAGTAGTAATAACATGGCGCGGGTCGGTATCGTCTCTCCATTCAGGTACCGGAGCGGGGTCATTAATATTTAATTGTCCGTTTTTTACCAATATACCTACTAAAGCACCGGTTACACTTTTAGTCATGCTCCAGCCCAATAATTTAGTGTCTTTAGTAAAACCGGGCGCATATTGTTCAGCCACAATTTTACCATCGTACAAAATAATTACTGCACGGGTGCGAATTGGTTTAGTGGTATCTGCTTCTTTAAAAATATTATTTACAGCCTCCATTAACTTTGCTTGGTTTACCCCCGCAGGAATGCTATCCGTAATTTTATTACCCATAGGCCAAGTAACCGTATCTTGATTTATGGTAGGTGTTTGAGCTAAATTGAAATCTTGTTTGCGTAATTCATCTTCGGGCATTTCGCTAACCAAAGTAGCCCCTAAACCTTTGCGATAAATGGCTTTGTATTTACAAAAACCAAATACCGACCCTGTTACCGAAGAGTCTTTATAATCAACTGTAAATGTTCCCAACTTCATAGCAGCAAAACCCAATTCTTGTTCGCGTACTTGCTGCTCATTACGATGTGCCACAAATATAGCCGAACACATATTTTTAGCCCCATAACCACTTATTATTGGAAAAGATTTACGGCAATAATTAATGCCATAAGCCAATGCCACTACTACAACCAATAATAGTATACGTTTAATTAATTTCTTTTTTTGCATAGTAAATTTATTGACAGATAAATTTAGTAAATAAAATGGATGGTTTTACAATATTGTAACTAAGAAAATTTAGTAGGTTTGATGAACAAAAAATATAATCAATTTCACAATTAGACAAACAACTTAAATTCAAAAGAATATGATAGCAAAACAAACAATTGGTTTTTTAATAATAGCCATTGGGCTATTTGCTTGTAGCAACAATAATGGTGGCACTTATCAGCAAAAAGTTCAGTCGGTTGAAGAGATTGAACGTGCACAACCAACCAATTTTTTAAACGCAAGTGGGACTTTTAACCCAACTTTATTTGGCAATAATTTAAAAGTTCATGGTGTAATTAAAAATAAAGCAACAGTAGCTACTTATAAAGATGCAGTAGTTAAAATAACTTATTATAGCAAAACAAAGACTTCATTAGGGAGTAATAATTATACGATTTACGACTTTTTTCCTCCAAACACAGAAAAAACTTTTGAATTAAAAATAGACAACTATCAGAATGTAAGCACAATTGGGCTGGATGTTATAAAAGCAACACCTAATTAACGCTTGTACTCTAAGAGAGATGTAGAATAAATAAAATGGAACACCGAATAGAAACCTTACAAGAAAAAAAAATAGTCGGTAAACGCATAGTAACCACTTTTGCTAACAACAAAACAGTTGAAATGTGGCGTAGTTTTATGCCTCGCAGAAAAGAAATTAAAAACAATATTGGCAGCGACCTTTATTCAATGCAGATTTACCCGCCCCTATTTTACCAAAATTTTAGCCCGCATACCGAGTTTGAAAAATGGGCAACTATAGAGGTAACTGATTTTAATACAGTACCCGATGGAATGGAAAGTTTTATTTTAAAAGGCGGACTTTACGCCGTGTTTTTATACAAAGGGCCCGCAAGCGCAACAGCACCCTTTGAATATATTTTTGGAACCTGGATACCTAATTCAAAGTATGTGGTAGATGACAGACCGCACTTTGAAATACTTGGCGAAAAATATAAAAACGAAAGCCCCGATTCGGAAGAAGAAATTTGGGTGCCTATAAGACCCATTTAATGCAAAAAAATTTTTTTGATTAATAATATTCTATTTCTCTTATTAGCATTATGCATGCTTTGCCTTCCTTACATATTTTTTTAACCCAATTGCCAGTTTTGTCGTACTCATACATATAGGTTTTTCTATTTTCTAAATTACCGTCCGGTTTATATTCATTCTTTTCAATCACATTTCCCTTATCATCATATTTGTATATAATATTTAATTTTAACCTGCCATTTGTTTTGTACTCAGTACTTTCAATCAGGTTTTTTTTATCATCGTATTTATATGCGCGTTTCCAAAGTATATAATCAGATGCATTATATTTACCTTCTTCATTTCTGTTTGCCGCGTTATCATATTTATATATGTATTTACATTCTAAATTCCCGTCTGCATTGTAATATTTTTCTTCAACTAAATTACCCTTATCATCATATTTATAACTTCCATTTCTGCATAAACTACCATTGGGCGCGTACCAATTTTCTTCGGTTTGGTTTCCATTATCATCGTATTTATAAATATATTTCCAGTCTAAACTACCATCGGGTCTATACAGATTATCTTCCATTTTATCTAACGAATCGATATACTTATATACGTGCTTTTGATACTTTTCACCTCCCCATACATAAATAAACCATTCAACTTTATTTCCTTTTTCATTATATATTTTTAAATAATTCTCTTTATCTGAATTTTTTCTGTCGCCCTGAATTACTTCGCCAAATTTTTCCTTGGCTTCATAGCATCCTTGTTTTACTTGCTTAACATTGCCTAATAAATCCTCTTTTTGCAAATCGTTTTTAATTGCAGCGGTTTGGCAGAAACAAAAAAAAGGTAGACTTAGTAATAGAAATATTTGTTTGCTCATAAGATAGTGTTTTGTACTTCTATCAAAGGTAGCGTATCAAAGCGCCAACTCTATTGCAACTTTTTAAGTGGTACGGTTTTGTTTTTAAAAGGTCGGTTTTAACACAAAAACGGTCAAATAGCGTTCTATTTTACTCGATTTTTCGGCACATAAACAAATGAAGCTTATACTTCGGAAGAATTATAGATATAGATGAGGCCTAAGAAATTTACTTCTTAACCGTATCAGGTATAAATTTTATAGATAGCGAGTTTACACAATAACGTTGTCCGGTAGCGGTTGGTCCGTCATCAAAAATATGACCTAAATGTCCGCCACAACGGGCGCACATAATTTCGGTGCGCACCATGCCAAACGATACATCTTTTTTCTTAATAACGCGGTCGCCAATGCCAACCTCTTTATCAAAACTAGGCCAGCCGCAATGGCTTTCAAATTTCATATCCGATGTAAATAATTCA
This sequence comes from Bacteroidota bacterium, assembly GCA_013288015.1. Classification (GTDB taxonomy): domain Bacteria; phylum Bacteroidota; class Bacteroidia; order B-17B0; family Aurantibacillaceae; genus PALSA-968. The sequence goes on from JABDCR010000001.1 coordinate 21,997, forward strand.
TATCCACAAGCGCCACAAACATACTTGCCTTTGGCAAAATTATTGGTATACTCACCCGTGTAAGCAGGCTCGGTACCTTTTTCTCTAAGTATATGATACTGGTCGGGGGTTAACTCTTTTTGCCACTCGGCATCGGTTTTGGTTATTTTATCGTTACTCATTTTATTAATTGGATTAGTTGGTTGTTGCTGACAGCTTGCAGCTATAAATATAGCCACAAACAAACTCGACAGGATTAACTTTTTCATTGTTTCTATTTACTATATAGACGAAAGATACGCCTAAACCTTACAATTATTTTTCTAATTGATAATGATTATAATCTTTTAACACTGTAGCTATAAACTCGGCATCTTTCATAGTAGTTACCACACCAATTTTGCTCTTTATTTTAGTAGCCAGTTTTGTCAGAGAATCAGTATGACTTGTTTGGGCAAAAAAATCGTGTACATCTTTCACTAATTGTATATCGGCGTCGTTAAGCAAAGCAACTTCTTTAAACACAGGTTTATAAGCTTGGTGGGCTTCTTGCTGCAAAATGGTGTCCTGTAAAGTAACTGCAGGTTTAATGCGTATAACAGTTGTACCTGCTGCCATATCACCCAAACGCTGAGAATTTTTACTTGATGCAATGCAAATTATGGCGATTAAGCCCTCGCACATATCAATTTCTAATAAGCGTATAAGCCAGCGTAGCAAATAAGAGCCAACCGACGGTTGCGTGCCGTCTAACTTAACCACTTTTATTTTCATTATTTTTTTGCCCAGAGTTTGCCCGTGCATAAAAACTTCGAACAAAAAATCATAAAAAATATAGGGCAATAAAAACATTAAGTAATAAATAACCATAGATATTTTGTCGCTTGACCTATCAGTAAAAAAGGCGAAAAAGCCAAATAAAATACTTAGCGTAATTAAAAAGCCTATTTTAAATAAAAGATCTAAAATACCAGCCAGCAATCGGTTTCCGAGTCCGGCGGGTTCATAGTCTATAACTACGTTTTGCGAGGTGTTTATAACAACGGGATCCAAAATGGTAAAATTATATAGCAAATAATGCAAAAAATTAGCATTTTAGCAATAGAATTATTTTGTGAGAGAAATTACTTTTTTAAAAGAACAAGCAAGTAAATGGCAGGATTTTGAAAAACTGCTGAACGAAAAAAATGCCAATCCGCAAAAGCTGGCAGGTTTGTTTATTGAAGTAACTGATGATTTAAGTTATGCTCGCACGCACTACCCTACTTCTAAAACCACCCAATATCTTAACGGATTAGCGGCAAGGGTGCATCAGGAAATTTATAAAAACAAAAAAGAAAACAGGGGCAGATTTTTTACTTTTTGGAAAACAGAAGTACCCCTAATGATGTTTAAATACAGAAAGCAATTATTATTATCGTTTTCCATATTCGCAATTTTTACTTTGCTTGGTTTTATCTCAGAAATTTATGACGAAAATTTTGTGCGTTTTGTAATAGGAGATAGTTATGTAGATCAGACTATAGAGCGAATACGAAAAGGAAACCCCTTGGGAATATATGGCGAGAGCGAACAAACCGGTATGTTTTTACGTATAACGATAAACAACATTTTTGTATCGTTTATTGTATTTGTTATGGGACTTTTATTTTCATTTGGTACAGCCTTTCAATTATTCAGAAATGGGGTTATGCTGGGGGCTTTTCAAGGCTTTTTTTGGAAATATAATTTGTTTGCCAAATCGTTATTAGTGGTTTGGATACACGGCACTTTTGAAATTTCAGCCATTATTATTGCGGGTGCAGCGGGCTTTGTATTGGGTAACAGTCTTTTATATCCGGGCACGTATAAGCGAATAGAGTCTTTAAAAATTGGCGCGAGAAATAGTTTAAAAATTATTGTGGGCATTGTACCTGTTTTTATTATAGCAGGTTTTTTAGAAAGCTTTGTAACACGTTACACTAATATGCCCTTGTGGCTTAGCTTGTTTATTATTTTAGGGTCGCTTACTTGTGTTATAGGTTATTTTGTTTTGTATCCCATATATGTTTCGAAAAAACTAATTACTAAAATTACTGCCGATGGAAAAAATTGAACTACGTAAAGCCCGCGATTTTGGCGCCCTGTTTAACGATAGTGTTGCTTTTTTGCGTGTAAATTTTAAATCGTTTTTTGGTATACTACTTTTTTTGGCTGGCCCGTTTGTAATTCTAACCGGATTACTGATGGGTTATGTGCAATTTATAGCAGAAAAAATAACCGAATCAAATATAATATCGGGCAATTTAAAAACCACAAATATGTTTTTGGGTAGCTCAGTTACCACCACCCTACTCTTTGTTTTAATTTTTTTGCTAACCACTTTAGTTACTAATGCCAGCATTGCATTGTACTTTACTTTATATGACAAAGCAAAGCCCGAAGAATTACCCATTCAAAGAAGTAGTATTTCTCAACCATTAGCAGCAGCTTGTTGGCGCTTGTTTTACAACTTGCTTTTATTTTCAATTATAATGGCGGTTGTTTTATTAGCCTTTATTGGTATATTTTTTCTCTTGTTTTTGGTTCCGGGCTTAAACATTGTTTTAATCTTCGCATTGGTTATAGCCGGATTGATTTTATTTCCTCCTTTGGCATATGTGGTTACTGTAGCCAATTTTATTGTTATACGCGATGAAATTTTAATTACTGATGCTATTAGCAAAGCCCTAAAATATATGCGTGGCAATTTTTGGAAAACATGGCTTTTTATATTTTGCACCTTGGTTTCTTTAAGCATGTTGTATTTACTATTTAGTTTGCCATCTATTGTGCAAGGTTTTATTAGTGTATTTACAAGACATGCTCCGGGTGCAAATTCTTTTGCTGCAAATCACTCTTTAACGTTTATAATTTTTAGCGCTCTATCTATGTTTGGCAGAATGATAATTATTAGCCCTATACTAACCTGTTTTTGTGTGTTTAATTTTTATAGTCAGGAAGAAAGCCATGAAGGCACTTCTTTAATGAACCGAATAGACACGTTTGATAAAAACTAAGGTGAGATATTTTCTACTTATACTTCTTTTTTGTTGTTCTGCTTCTGTTTTTTCGGTTGAGAAAAAAGTAGTTGTTTATGATACAAGTACAGTTCTTGTTATTAAAAAAGCATCGGCTGAAAAAGAGAAAGAAATTTTTGCTGATAAAGATTTTATCTATAAAAAAGACGTTAAAGAATCTAAAAGTTGGTGGGATACTTTTTTAGAATGGCTATCGAAGTTGCTTGGTAAACCAATAAGCAAAAACCCAACATTATCATACAATATACTTAAGTATACGTTTATAACAGCTTTTATATTAGGGTTGATTTACATTTTATGGAAATCTAAATTTATAGGTCTGCTTAAACGCGATGCTAAAAAACTAGATGGTACATCTTTTACCGATTTACCGGAAAATATTGAAGGTCTCAATATAGATGCCCTTATTGAAGAAGCTATACAAAAACAAAATTATAGGTTGGCCGTACGTTGGTGTTTTTTAAAATCGTTGCAGTGGTTAAACAAGCAAAATAAAATTGTATGGCAGCCTGCTAAAACAAATGTTGATTATCAGCAAGAGTTAAAAGATAAAACGCTTAAAGCAGAGTTTACATCCTTAAGCTACGTGTTTGAATATGTGTGGTACGGAGAAACAGATTGCAACGAAAAGCTTTGCACAGATTATAAAACCAGAGTAGAAAAATTTATACAAACGCATGTTTAAAGGCAATAATAAATATTATTCTATTTTGCTGCTGCTATTTATCGCAATGGTGTGGATAGAGTATAACCAACCAAAACCTGTTGATTGGCGTAGAACATACACTAATCAGGATAAAATTCCGTTTGGGTGCAATGCCTTTTACCGTTTGTTGGATGAAGATATTTTTAAAGATAAGATAGAAGTTCAAAACCAAACACCCTTTAATGTATTGGTAACCTTACCCACTAAAAAAACGGCTTATGTGTTTATTAATAATAATCTTACGTTTTCTGAATTGGATTGCAAGTATTTATTTGATTTTGTAAACGAAGGAAATATCGTATTTATGGCAGCTAATAGTTTTAGCAGTTTAATTGCAGATACTTTTAAAATTGAAACCGAATATGCCTATAACCTATTTAATGATAGCACTAAAAAACTGGCCCTCAATTTTTATAGTCCGGTTTTAAAAGCAAAAAAGAATTATATATATCCCAAACAAATTGAGGTTGCCAGTTTTAGCAGATTTGATACAACAAAAGTTAAGGTTTTAGCAGGTGCAGATTCCACCTCATTGTTTATAAAAGCATCTTGGGGCAAGGGTAATTTTTATTTTTTATCGGTGCCCGATATTTATACTAATTACTTTGTTGTAAATGACCCCAACAGAGAAGCTGCTTATAAAACACTTAGCTATATAGATGCCGATGTAATTTGGTGGGACGAATATTACAAGAGTTTTAACACAAAAAAGGGTTCCTATTTTCAATTTATTTTTGGCAACGATTCTTTATACGCAGCTTACACTTTGGCAGGGATAGCTTTACTTATTTTTATGGTGTTTGCTTCAAAACGCAGGCAAAAAGCCATTGCTATTGTTGAGCCATTGCAGAACACCACTTTACAGTTTGTAGAAGTAGTAGGCAGTGTTTATTACAACAGTAAAAATCATAAAATAATTGCCGAAGAAAAAATAAATTCGTTTTATGAATTACTTCGAGTTAAGTTTTCTATTACAGGCAGAAATATAGATGAAGAAGGTGCTTTACGCATTTCAAAGCTTTCAACCATTAATTTAGATGAAATAAAAAAATTAATTTCAAACATTAATTATGTTTTAAAAAATGATAAAATAACCGAGGAAGATTTGATACAATTAAACAATTTAATAGAGAACTTTTACAAACAAAATAAACGCTAACACATGGAAAATTTTGAAACCCGCATTGATTTAAGCGACATTAACCAAACTACCGAGGCCCTAAAACATGAAATAGGCAAGTATATTGTTGGGCAACAACAAACCATTGATTTATTATTGATGGCCTTATTGGCAGATGGTCACGTTCTATTAGAAGGTGTACCGGGTGTTGCCAAAACGCTAATGACAAAGCTTTTGGCAAAAACAATTGACGCGCAATTTAAACGCATACAATTTACACCTGATTTAATGCCCAGCGACGTAATTGGAACAATGATTTACAACGCAAAAATTAACGAGTTTGAATTTAAGCGCGGCCCTTTGTTTGCCAACATTGTACTTAGCGATGAAATAAATCGTGCACCGGCAAAAACACAAGCCGCTTTGTTTGAAGCCATGGAAGAACGACAAATAACGGTAGATGGGGTAACACATATACTTGATAGTCCGTTTATGGTGTTGGCAACACAAAACCCCATTGAACAAGAAGGCACCTATCGCCTACCAGAAGCACAGTTAGATAGGTTTTTATTTAAAATAGAAGTTTCATATCCAAACTTAGAGGAAGAAAAACAAATTTTAAAAACCTTTCACCTAAATAAAAACACAGTAGATTTTAATACAGTAAAAAGTTTTCTAAATGCTGCCACTATTGCCACACTAAGACACACAGTAAAGCAAGTACATGTTGAAGAAAATTTAATGAGTTATATAGCGCAAATAGTTCATGAAACACGTAATCATTCTTCTATATTATTGGGAGCATCACCAAGGGCTTCGTTAGCTATTATGAATGCATCAAAAGCTTGCGCTACATTAAGAGGCAGAGATTTTATTTCGCCTGATGACATAAAATTTGTTACACCTCATATACTTAAACATCGTATAACCCTTACTCCCGAAAAAGAAATGGAAGGCGTTTTGGTTACCGAAGTAATTAATCAAATACTTGAAAAAATAGATATACCAAGATAATAGGTGTCATTGCAATGACAAAAACATGAAACTAAAACTTCCTGAAATATACTTTACTACACGCAGCTATGGGTTAACAGCAGTTTTGGTGTTGGTGTATTTATTGGGGTTTATCAATGTGTTTTTTTATCACACGGCTAACATTTTGCTGCTGTTGTTTCTATTAGCATTTGGGTTGGATGTATTTGTTTTATTCAGAAACAAAAATGGAGTACTTGCCAAACGCATTACAGGGGCTAAACTTAGCAATGGGGATGAAAATATTGTAAGCATTCAAGTAGAAAACAACTACGGGTTTAAAGCACATATAACCATAATTGATGAATTACCCATACAATTTCAAATACGGAATTTTGAGCGAAAAATAATTTTAGAAAGTGGTAAAGAAAATTTTATTCGCTACTCGCTTCGTCCGGTGCAAAGGGGCGAGTATCATTTTGGTGCCGTCCGTGTTTTTGTTGCATCAGCTCTTAATTTAATTGAAAGACGTTTCTCTTTTGAGCAAGGTGTTATGCTACCTGTATATCCTTCCTTCATACAAATGCGTAAGTATGAGCTACTGGCTATACATAACAAACTAACTGCAGGAGGCATAAAAAAAATAAGACGCATTGGGCAAACCTCTGAGTTTGACCAAATAAAAGAGTACGTTGCCGGAGATGATATACGAAGTGTAAACTGGAAAGCTACCGCACGCCGAGATAAGTTGATGGTAAATAAATATCAGGATGAAAAATCGCAATCGGTTTATTGTTTGGTTGATATGGGACGTAACATGAAAATGCCTTTTGAACAAATGGCTTTGTTGGATTATGCCATCAACGCATCATTAGTCATCTCAAACATTGCTCATTTAAAAAATGATAAACCAGGCTTGATAACCTTTACACACGAAATAAAAAGTCATATAGCAGCCGAAAGAAGAAACTCGCAAATGATACGAATTAGTGAAACCCTATACAATCAGCAAACAAATTTCAGCGAGAGTGATTTTGAACGCTTATACATGCATGTAAAACGTACGATTAATCAACGAAGTTTATTGCTACTATTTACAAATTTTGAGTCGTTAAGTTCCTTAAAACGTCAACTAAAATATTTAAAACAAATTGCCAAGCAACATTTATTGGTAGTTATATTTTTTGAAAACACCGAACTAAAAACCGTGCTCACAAAAAATGTCGGCAACACATTTGAAATTTATTACAAAACCATTGCCGAAAAATTTGAACTGGAAAAACGATTAATTATAAAAGAGCTTTCTGCTTGTGGCATTCAAAGCATTTATACAACTCCGCAAAACCTTTCGGTTAACACTATCAATAAATATTTAGAGCTTAAAGCCAGAGGGCTGGTTTAATTATCTTGAAATTATCAAACGTTGATTATAAAAAGTATCTCCGTCTGATGTTCTGATGATATATATGCCTTCATCAAAGTTTAAAAAATCGACCTCTTGGATACTTTTCCCCTCATTCAACTCGATATTGGATGACCATACACTTTTACCATACACATCAAATATTTCAACTAATACATTAGACACGCTAAAATTATGCAAGCTTATAGTAAACTTACCGGTTGATGGATTAGGATATACATTAAACTTAGGAAAATTGGCAGTATTATTTACAAAGGTTTGTGCAAGCACTCCTCCGGTTCCATTTCTATCAAAACCGTCAAGTTTATAATAATTCACTTTATTTATCAGTGGATGGTCATCGTAAATAACATACTCTGTTTTAGCACTTGAATTTCCTTTAGCTTTTACTGTACCAATCGGTATATAATTTACACCATCATCACTTCTTTCAACAACATACTTATCCGAATTTTCTTCTTCTGCAGTTGCCCACTCAAGCTTTGTTTTTCCTTCCTCATTGGTACCCGTAAAATATAAAAGTTTAACGGGCAAAACGCATAAAGGCACCATAGTAGCTTGCAATGTGTAAGGACAATTAGCACCAGAGTATCCGTCAACTTCAAAGAAATAGCATGTACCGGCAGTAGCCGCAAAAGAAAATGAAACCGAAGTAGCTATACTTTCTAAACAATATCCACCATAAATTTTTGTTAGGTTGGCTGCACTTCCGGTAAATGCGCTTAACTGCAAGGCTGCTGTACCACCATTAGGGACTAAACAACTTGCACTGCTTACACTAAATGTAATAGTAACTGTGCAATTTGAAACAACACAGAATTCGTACCAACTATCATTTTCAATAGAATATCCTATATCACCACCATTTTTATCAGCGTCATATTGGTTACCCGCACCGCCATTATTTCCATAACAACCGTTACCCGCTACCCCGGCGGTTCCGCAACTTGTAACGGCGGCATTATTAGTACATGCTGTAACTGTATTATTATCCACATCATTTTGCAAACCGTTACCCAGTGCATTACCACAGTTAGTTGCACCTACAGTCGTTCCATTAAAAATTGATCCGCAAGAAGTGATAAGTAATGGATTTGTAATATCATCATTTGAAATATTTGCAACAGTTAATGTGTAGGTTCCTGATGTTCCGCCTGGGTAATTATCTACCATAATATAGGCCGTTTGGTTTGCGGCTAAATTACAAACACCACCATAGGTGTAATTTGACGAATACAAACTAAATGGTGAGTATGCCATAGTATATGTTCCGGAAGATGTATAAACTGTAGCATGATTGGCATCTTTAATATTTGTTCCATCATCTCCTGCACAATTAGATAATGTTAACGCACCGCACGAACCTGTATAAACAGCAATTTCAGGGTCTGTCATAGTTCCGGGTACAATGCCACAATAATAACTGCCTGCAACGGGTGCAGTAAAGCTATAATATTGATTTTTATTTGGTGTAAAACAATAAACAGAGCCATCGGCAGTAGCTGTTGAATTGTTTCCGGTAACAGTGCCCGAATAACTATCAATTGTTGCTCCAGAATTCATAGTTATAGCCGTTGCACCATTACAACAATCATTACTAATTGCGTTAAATGTAGTAGTTAAAGTATAAGTTCCTCCATAACCACTATTGGCTGCTCCATCACAAAAAACCATAAGATAATAATCTGTATTAGCTGATAAACAGGATGCTGAAACTGAAGGAGATGCTGAAACTATACTGTATTGATCCATACAATCTAATTCTGAAAATCCAGCACAGTTGCCCGAATATAAAGCTAGCGCAGCATAATTAATTGTACCCGAAGCTAAACTTATGGTAAGGTTACCTCCGGTTGCGCCTGTAGTATATTTATACCAAACAGTATATCCATATTTTGCCGTATTGCTTTGGCAACTAACCGTGTGGTCGGTAGCAGGAGTATAAGTAGCACAATCATTGGCCCCTATCGTTGTACCTGCTGCTAATGAAGCTGCATTTGCACAAGCATCGCTTCCGCTTGGTGTATATGTAGTGTTTAATGTAAAAGTACCTGCATGGCTACCATCTGTCCAAACCATTAGGTAATAGTTTGTATTGGGAGCTAAGCAAGTTGCTGTAAAAGTAGGAGTTCCGGCACCTGTATTAGGGTCGCTGCAAGCTATTGGAGCAGGATTGGTTGAAAACGAACTACAGCTACCCGGAAACGAATACAAGGTTAAAGCACCGTAGGTCATGCCTCCAAAAGTTAAGCTAGCAGCAAGGTTACCTCCTTGAGCATCAGTAGTTAGTATATACCAACCTACACACTTAATGCTTCCAACTCCTGATCCACAAGGGCGTGTTGTTGGCTCACCGGCATTAACTATAAACCCTGTATTATTTCCTGCTGTAGTATATGTGCCTGCTGTTAAAGTTATAGTAGGTGCACTTCCACACGCATCATTTTGAGAAAATGCTTTAAAACTAAGAAATATAAAACTTAAGATTATTAAAGGCAGTAACTTCTTCCCACTAATATTTGATACCTTATGATGAAACACAGCTTCCATGATTTTAAAAATTAATTTAAAAAAACTTTAGGCGGTTGAGGATTTTACTTCCTTCTAAGGTGTTCACCTACTCTAATCAATTTGCAATGTACATGCTAAAAATGGCAACAGCAAATTTTTTAGACAGAATATAATGTTAAATAATCGTATTAAATTTTACCTTTGCATTATGTTTACATCAGACCAGTTGAAGGATCTTCTGGAGCGCACACAGGCGTTGAGGAGGCATCTTTGACATCGACAACAAGCTTCACGAAATAATACAGGAAGAAGAAAAAACACTTGCACCTGATTTTTGGAACGACTCGAAAAAAGCTGAGCAGCTTTTGCGCACCATTAAATTAAAAAAAGATTGGACAACTGCTTACGCCCAGCTTACAAGCTTGGTTGATGATGTAAATACATTATACGAGTTTCATAAAGCAGGTGAAGCCAGTGCAGAAGAAACTGAAGAGCAATTTAAAATTGCCTACAAAAAATTAGAAAGTTTAGAGTTTAAAAACATGCTTAGCGGCACAGAGGATGTGCTTAATTGTGTGATAGAAATAAATGCAGGAGCAGGTGGTACCGAAAGCTGCGATTGGGCAAGTATGCTAATGCGCATGTATATTATGTGGGCAGAGAAAAATGGATTTAAAGTTTCTGAAAACGACCATCAGGATGGTGATGCTGCAGGCATTAAATCAGTATCCTTACAAATAGAAGGCAGTTATGCCTATGGTTATTTAAAAGGTGAAAACGGGGTACATCGCTTGGTTCGTATATCTCCATTTGATGCAAATGCAAAACGCCACACTTCTTTTGCATCGGTTTATGTATATCCTATTGTTGATGATACTATTGAAATAAATATTCCTCCTGCAGATATAGAAATCAGTACAGCCCGTTCCGGTGGTGCCGGTGGACAAAACGTAAATAAAGTAGAAACCAAAGTGCTTATAAAACATTTACGTACGGGTATACAGGTAATGTGCCAAATAGAGCGTTCACAGCTTGGTAATAGAGAGCGCGCCATGCAAATGCTTCGTTCTCAATTATATGAAATTGAAATGCGCAAGCGAAATGAGGCAAAACAAGCGGTTGAAGCCGGAAAGAAAAAAATTGAGTGGGGCAGCCAGATACGCAATTATGTTTTTCATCCTTACAAATTAGTGAAAGATTTACGTACCGATTATGAAACAAGTGATGTGCAGGGGGTTATGGATGGCGATTTAGATGAATTTATTAAAGAATATTTAATGGAGTACGGCGAAAAGTCGTAACTTAATAACGTAAATTTGAAAAAAAAGAGATTGAGCTTATGTTAATGCAACCTATCATAGATAAAGTAAGTCGCAAATTCATAAAAAATGAATTAACACCTGAACGATTTGTGCGCAAAACAAATAATGGTAATAATGAAATTTATGTAATTACGCATCACAATTCGCCTTATACTATGATGGAAATTGGTCGTTTGCGCGAATTAACTTTTCGTTACGCAGGTGGTGGCACAGGCAAAAGCTTGGATATAGATGAGTATGATGTTTCATCACATCCGTACAAACAACTACTGGTTTGGAACCCGGAACATAAAGAAATTGTGGGTGCTTATCGTTATATAAAATGCAAAGATGCAGGTTATAAAAACGGACAGATAGATTTGGCAACTACTGAGTTGTTTAAATTTTCGCCTGTTTTTTATAAAAATTATTTAGACAAAACAATAGAATTAGGCCGTTCATTTGTTCAACCAAGCTATCAGCCTGGCGAACAATTTAGAAAAGGACTATTTTCTTTAGATAATTTATGGGATGGTTTGGGTGCTATTATAGTTGATAACCCCGATTGCAATTATTTTTTTGGTAAAGTAACCATGTACACCCACTTTAATAAAGAAGCGCGTGATATGATACTTGCCTTTATGAAACACTATTTTCCCGATAAAGAAAATATGGTAAAGCCCATTCGCTCAGTAAGAGGTAAAACAAGAGTGGGTGCTTTTGTGAAAAGAGTGGTTTATCCTACTAAAAGAAGCGCAAGAGTAGCTACTTTTGTGAAGAGTTTAGAAGGTTTATCGTATAAAGATGGCCACATGATTTTAAATAAAGAAGTGCGTGAGTTAGGAGAAAATATCCCACCATTGGTAAATGCTTACATGAATTTATCGCCTACCATGAAAACCTTTGGAACTGCTATTAATAAAGAATTTGGAGGCGTAGAAGAAACCGGTATTATGGTTTGCATAAACGACATTTACGAATCTAAAAAACAACGCCACATCGATTCTTATAAAAAAGAATTGTAAAAAAACATGCAAATAACCACAGCAGATTTTGCTATTAGTAGTACCGACGTAAATAAATGTCCGAAAACACATTTTCCTGAATTTGCTTTTATAGGCAGAAGTAATGTGGGTAAATCATCGGTTATAAACATGATTTGCAATAAAAAAGTAGCGCATACATCAGGCAAACCGGGCAAGACCAGACTTATCAATCACTTTTTGGTTAACAACGCGTGGTATGTGGTAGATTTACCGGGCTATGGTTATGCCAGTGTTTCTAAAACAGACAGGGTAGAGTTTGAAAAATTTATTTCGTTTTATATTTTAGAACGTAAAAATTTAGTTTGTCTTTTTGTATTAATTGATGTGCGTTTGCCGCTACAAGCCATTGATGCTCAGTTTATGCAGTGGCTGGCAGAAAATGAAATTCCATTTTGTATTATTTTTACTAAAATGGATAAGCTTTCAAAATCCGAGCTTCAAAAAAACTTGGCAGCGTTTAAAAAAGAAATGCTACTAACCTGGGAAGATATGCCGGATTGTATTATTTCATCGGCCGAAAAAAAAATTGGTAAAGAAGATATTTTAGATTTTATACAAGAAAACATACTGTTATATAACAAGCATTTGCAAAACGTAAAGAATGAAAACTAAATCGCTGAAAAAAAATAAAGTAAATGTAGTAACCCTTGGTTGCAGTAAAAACATTGTAGATAGCGAGGTTTTAATGGGGCAATTACGTGCCAATAAATTTGATGTTGAACATGAGGGAGAAGATAACGACCACCAAATTGTAATTATAAACACCTGTGGTTTTGTTGATAATGCCAAGCAAGAAAGCATTGATACCATTTTACAATATGTGGATGCTAAAAAAGCAGGACATGTAGAAAAAGTATATGTTACAGGTTGTTTAAGCGAACGTTATAAAAGCGATTTAGAAAAAGAAATACCCGATGTTGATGCTTATTTTGGTACCAGAGATTTACCTAAACTTTTAAAAACATTAAAGGCCGATTATAAGCATGAATTAGTGGGCGAGCGTTTATTAACTACACCATCGCACTATGCTTATTTAAAAATTTCGGAAGGTTGTGATAGACCATGCTCTTTTTGCGCCATTCCACTTATGCGTGGCGGGCACATATCAGTGCCCATTGAAGACTTAGTAAAACGTGCTGAAACCTTGGCTGCTAAAGGCACTAAAGAGTTGTTGTTAATTGCACAAGATCTTACATATTATGGTTTAGATATTTATAAAAAACGTGAGCTGGCTAATTTATTAGATAAACTAAGTGATGTTGAGGGAATTGAGTGGATGCGTTTGCACTATGCTTTCCCCAGTGGGTTTCCGATGGAGGTGTTTGATGTAATGAATCGCAAAAAAAATATTTGCAATTATTTAGATATGCCTTTGCAACACATTAGCGATAATATGCTAAAAAGCATGCGCCGTGGCATTACTAAACAAAAAACCATTGACATTGTAAACCAAATTAGAGATAAAGTACCGGGCATTGCGCTACGCACCACACTAATTGCAGGTTACCCGGGCGAAACCGAAAAAGACCATGAAGAAATGTTAGAATGGGTTAGCAATACTCGTTTTGACAGGTTGGGAATTTTCACTTATTCGCACGAAGAAAATACACATGCTCATTTATTGAAGGATGATGTAAGCGCTAAAGTAAAAAAACAACGAGCCGATGCAGTAATGAAAGTTCAGCAAGAAATTTCGTTTGAGTTGAACCAAGAAAAAATAAACCAAACCTTTAAAACTATTATTGATAGAAAAGAGGGCGAGTATTTTATTGGCCGTACCGAATTTGATAGTGCCGATGTAGATAACGAGGTACTTATAAAAGCTGATAGCGAAACTTATTTATCTCCGGGTAGTTTTGTAAATGTAAAAATTACCGAAGCCACCGATTTTGATTTGTACGGAAAACTGGTTTAATTTTCTAATAAATACATTCCTTATAGAACGTAAGACACTAAGGATATTACTTCATTTTACTTTTAGTTTGCGCAATAAACTGTTCCCCAAGTTTAAAACCATAGTGGTAATCTTCAATAATTAATTCTTTAGAGTCAGAGTACGTACCAGCTTTTAAGTTTATTTCTGGTACTATTTGCTTTATAACTACTTCCTTGGGAGGGTTTTGTATAAAATCTACTGCTTGGTTATAGTTTAAGTGGTTTTGAGTAAAAGCAGTTTTTAACCCAATATCATTTCTGTAGTAAATTTCACCTATTAAATCTAACCACGATTTACTTAATTTGGCTGTTGCAGGCATTGTTCTTATAATAGTTATATCATTTGCCCCTTGTTCAACCGCCCATTTTACCGGAATAGGATCACTCCATGCACCATCCATATATTCAACTCCACCTAAAATATGTTTTCCTTTTGTTAAAAATGGAAATGAACAAGAGGCAATTATAGCATCTTGCCAATCATTAATACTGGGATGATAATAGGTTGGCTTTCCAGTTTTTCTGTTAGTCATAACAATAGCTAATTGCTTACCAAATAAATTACTTTCGGCTGTTTTAAAATCAAAGGGCATAAAAGTATTAGACACTTCATAAAATATATCAATATCAACAATAGCTTGAGAGTTTAATACTCTTGCATAATCTAAATACTTTTTATTGGCCGATAAATATTTAATACACTCAAAGCAATAATTAGGTTGCTGAGCAATAAAATAAGATGTGGCTATAGCACCACCTGATACACCGATATACAAATTAAACGGATTGTATTTATTTTTTTGAAAAGCATCTAATATACCTGTACTAAATGCAGTTCTAAAACCACCTCCTTGTATAATAAGGGCCTTCTTCATTGTTATACAAAATTACAAATCATCTAGTATTTAAAAACAAATTCAATAAAATAGCACAATACTATCACACAGCAAAAGTGTATGTAAAAAAAAAGCCCCTAATTAAAGGGGCTTGTAAAGCAGCAAAAGTGATCCCGTTTGGATTCGAACCAAAGACCCACAGCTTAGAAGGCTGTTGCTCTATCCAACTGAGCTACGGGACCATCAAATACTATTAGTATCTGTAAAGTTCCGGTTTAAATGGCCCTTCAACTTTAACACCAATATAATCAGCTTGGTCTTTAGTTAACGTATCTAATTCAACACCAATTTTACCAAGGTGTAAACGAGCTACTTTTTCATCTAAAATTTTAGGCAGTGTATAAACTTTTTTCTCATAAGCACCTGTGTTAGTCCATAACTCTAATTGAGCTAATGTTTGGTTAGTAAATGAGTTACTCATTACAAAGCTTGGGTGCCCTGTTGCACAACCTAAGTTAACTAAACGACCTTCTGCTAATACAATAATGTCTTTACCATTAACTGTATATTTATCAACCTGCGGTTTAATTTCAATTTTAGTTTTGCCATGGGTTTTGTTTAACCAAGCCATGTCAATTTCAGTATCAAAATGCCCAATGTTACAAACAATAGCATTGTGTTTCAGCATTTCGAAATGACGACCAACAACAATATCTTTATTACCGGTAGTAGTAACCACAATGTCAGCTAATTTAACTGCATTATCCATTTTCATTACTTGGTAACCATCCATTGCAGCTTGTAGCGCACAAATTGGGTCAATTTCAGTAACAATAACACGTACACCTTGAGAAGATAACGATTGTGCTGAACCTTTACCAACATCGCCATAACCTGCTACAACAGCCACTTTACCAGCCATCATAACATCAGTAGCACGGCGTATAGCATCAACTAACGACTCGCGGCAACCGTATTTATTATCAAATTTAGATTTTGTAACCGAATCGTTTACGTTAATGGCCGGCAACAATAAAGTACCTGCTTTGTAACGCTCGTGCAAACGGTGTACACCTGTAGTAGTTTCTTCCGATAAACCTTTAATTCCGGCAGCTAATTCAGGGAATTTATCAAATACCATGTTGGTTAAATCACCACCATCATCTAAAATCATATTTAAAGGTTGACGTTTTTCACCAAACCATAGAGTTTGTTCAATACACCAGTCAAATTCTTCAGCAGTCATGCCTTTCCAAGCATAAACTTGAAAACCGGCAGCAGCAATAGCAGCAGCAGCATGGTCTTGAGTAGAAAAAATGTTACAAGAGCTCCAGGTAACTTCAGCACCAAGTGCAGCAAGGGTTTCAATTAAAACTGCTGTTTGGATAGTCATATGCAAACAACCTGCAATACGAGCACCTTTTAATGGTTTAGAAGCCCCGTATTCTTTACGAAGTGCCATTAAACCAGGCATTTCAACTTCAGCTAAGTTAATTTCTTTACGACCCCATTCGGCTAAGGATAAATCTTTTACTTTGTAAGGCAAGTATTTTTCTACCATTGTGTTTGACATGTTATATAAATTTAAATTTGTTAAAAATTTTACGGTGCAAAGGTAGCTTTTAGCTTGCTAAAATACAAATATGAAATTCGAAGAAAATATTCCAAAAATTGAGCTTTTCAGCGTTTCTGAGCAATTACGGCTTACTATACTTAATTTAAAAGAGTTTGCCGAACATCATAAATTAATTGATAAAAGAAGTATTGAGAAACAAGCCGCGCTTTATGTTGTAAGAACTATTTTGAAAGATGACCAAATTGAAGTTCTATATAAGGAAAGTGGAAAACCCTATTTGGCAAGTGATGTAAAAATTTCAATCTCACATTCATACGACTGGTTAACTATGTTATTTTCTTTTAACAAAACTGAAATTGGTGTTGATATAGAGAAAGTACGTGATAAGATTTTAAACATTAAAGATAAGTTTTTATCGAAAAAAGAATTGCAGCATTTAAAAGATGCGCCACTTGAAAAATATACTATTTACTGGGGAGCTAAGGAGGCTATATATAAAGCTTTGGATATAACAGGGCTGAATTTTTCGGAACAAATTTTTATTGAAGACTTTACTTATACACATACGGGTGGTATAATATGTGCAATAGTAAATTATTCAAATTCTGAAAAAAAACATACTTTGCATTACAAAGTTTTAGATAATTATATTTTAGTTTACACGGATAATTAGGTTGAATAACATTTATCAGAAAATAATTTCTGCTCATAAAAAAAAGCAGGCGCAGTTAGCTGTATTAATTGACCCTGATAAATTTAACCCGGAGTTAATTAAGTTAGCCAATCAATGTAACGTACACTATTTTTTTGTTGGTGGAAGTGAGCTTACTAATGGGAATATTGAAAAAACGATTTCTGTAATAAAAAAACTTTCAAAAATCCCGATACTTATTTTTCCGGGAGATGAAAAACAATTAAGTGCAAAAGCCGATGCCGTTTTGTTTTTATCCTTACTATCCAGTAGAAATCCAGATTATTTAATTGGCAAGCAGGTTTTAGCGGCTCCTTTTATAAAACAAAAAAAATTAGAGTGTATATCAACTGCCTATATTTTAGTAGACGGAAATAAAAAATCTACCACACAAAAAGTAACTAATACTAAACCGTTAAAGGATATTAAGACCATTATAAACACCTCCATAGCTGCCGAATTATTAGGTTTTAAAACTGTTTATTTAGAGGCGGGAAGTGGGGCAGAAAAAAATATTAATGCATCAATTATTAAAAAAGTAAAACAAAATATAAGCATCCCATTAGTAGTTGGTGGTGGCATTAATAGCACTAAAAAAGCACACCAAGCCATTGATGCAGGCGCAGATGTACTTGTTGTTGGAAATGCTTTAGAAAAAGATAGCATTTTATTAAAAGAATTATCATTATTATTTAAAAAATCAGTTTAATGAAAGTTGTAGTTATATCACCTTCAAAAATAAAGGAAGAAGAAATAAATAACCTTGTAAAAATGTTTGAAGCTGGGCTGGAAACTTATCATTTACGTAAGCCAAAATTTAGCACTAAACTGCTACAAGAATATATTGAAAAAATACCTAAACAATTTCATAACCGAATTATTATACATTCCCACCACAACTTGGCCCGCAAGTATAATTTGCAAGGCGTTCATTACACTAAAAAACATTTAGAAAGAAATTTAAGGAATTGGTGGAGAGAAAAAATGTTACGCATTTCAACCAGCAGTTTTATAAAAACAAGTTCTCACGGCAAATTAGCTTCTTTATACGATGAAGAAGAAATGAAGTTTGATTATGTTTTTTTATCACCCATATTTGATACTATAACAGGCAAGTATCAAAGTGGTTATTATGAAGATAGCATTAAGCTTGCTTTACAAAAAACCGGAAAAAAAGTAATTGCTCGTGGTGGAGTTGACGCAACACGTATAGAAAAAATCAAAGAGCTTGGGTTTTATGGCATGGCGTTATATAGTAGTGTTTGGGATAAAGAAAATCCGGTTGAAGAATATTTAAAAGTGCTACAACGTTGCAAAGAGCTTGATATACCAGTTGAGTAATGGGTTTTAAATTAATTGTAATTACTCCTGAAAAGAATCACCCAAAAGAGTTTGAATTAATTACTTCATTATTTGAAAATGGATTGCAAGCACTTCACGTAAGAAAACCACAGGCAAGTGAAAATAAGTTAAGAGATTATCTTAAAAAAATACCGAAAAAATTTTATAAAAGGCTAGTCATTCATTCTCATTATAAATTAGCGAAAGAGTTTAAACTAAAAGGCGTTCATCTTACCGAAAAAGCAAAAAAGACAAAACGAATAAATCCTTCCTTAAAGATTATCTCTACTTCCTTCCACACAACAACTGATATTTCAAAAGGGAGAAGAAAATATCAGTATGTATTTTTAAGCCCTGTTTTTGATAGTATAAGTAAGACGGGATATAAAAGTAATTTTGATTTAGAGAATTTAGAGCCATTTTTAAAGAAACATAAAAATGTAATTGCCCTTGGAGGAGTAAACACTAAGAATATTAAAAAAGTAAAAGAAGTAGGGTTTAACGGTGCGGCAGTTATTGGAACAATTTGGCAAAGTAAAAGCCCAACAAAGAGTTACAAAGAGCTTGCTTTAAAAATCAAGTAAGCCGTTTTTTAAATTATATACTTTGGTAAAGCCATTTTCTTTTAAGATAGTAACTGCTTTTTTACTACGTACACCACTTGCACAATGAACTATGATTTCTTTTTCTCTGCTTAACTTATCTAAATTAGTTACAAGTTCATTTAAAGGAATTAATATACCACCTATGTTTTTTAATTTATACTCCTGCAACTCACGCACATCTAGCAATTGAAAATCTTGTTTCGATTTAATTTTTTCTTTTAACTCATCAGCAGAGATTTCAAATGTGCTGTTACAAAAAATATTGTAATCAATCAGTTTATTGATTTTTTTATTGACAGGATTTGCCCTAATGCCAAATGTATCAAACTGCATAGTAAGAGCATTAAACACAAGTAGTTTTCCGCTTAGCACCTCTCCTACTCCAACAATAATTTTAATTACTTCATTAGCTTGTAGTGTCCCTATTATTCCCGGCAACACGCCGATTACACCAATCTCAGCACAATTAGGAACTTCTCCTTCAGCAGGAGGCTCAGGATATAAACAACGATAGGTCGGCCCATCATTATAATTAAATACACTTACTTGTCCATCAAATTTAAAGATAGAGCCAAATACTAAAATTTTATTCAGCATAACACAAGCATCGTTTACTAAATAACGTGTAGCAAAATTATCAGAGCCATCTACTACAATATCATATAGTGAAATAATTTCTAAAGCATTTACAGCAGTAAGTTGTGTAACATGAGCAATAAGGTTAATGTATGGATTTTGTTTACCAAGTTTTTCTTTAGCAATTTGCGCTTTGGGTTTACCAACATCTTCTGTTGAATATAAAACCTGACGCTGCAAATTACTACCATCAACTTTATCAAAATCAACAATCCCAATAGTGCCAACCCCCGCCGCTGTTAAATATTGTAACACAGGACAACCCAAACCACCGGCCCCAATTACCAAAACTCTTGCTTGTTTTAATTTTTGCTGCCCTTCTAAACCAATTTCAGATAGTATGATGTGGCGGGCGTACCTTTTTAACTCTTCGTTGGTCATATTCTTAACCATTAACTAAACTTCTATCCCAATCTTTCCAAACGGCTTCATAGCCTTGTTGTTTTATAATAGCTGCAATTTCTTTAGGAGAACGCTCATCTGAAATCTCAAACTGCTCTAACGATTGCGGCTCTACCGCATAACCACCCGGGTTAGTTTTAGACCCTGCACTCATACTGGTAATGCCAAGCTTAATAATATGATTACGGAATTTTTCATTTTCACGGGTAGAGATAGAAAGCTCAACTTCTTCGTTAAAAATACGATAAGCGCAAATTAATTGTACCAATTCTTTATCACTCATAAAAGCGGTAAACGATTTCATGGATGAGTTTTCTTGCGTGCCAACTTCTATTGGCCGTAACCTTGGAAATGAAATGGAGTATTTGGTTTGCCAGTATGTTTTTTCTAAATAATCTAAATGAGCAGCCGTAAAAAAACAATCGGTGCGCCAATCTTCTAAACCAATTAAAACTCCCAAGCCAATTTTATAAACACCAGCCTGCCCTAATCTATCGGGGGTTTCTAATCTATAATCAAAATTAGATTTTCTGCCTTTTGGATGATGTATTTTATAGTTTTCTCTATGATATGTTTCCTGATACACTAACACTGTATGTAAACCTTCGTCCATTAAAATTTCGTAATCTGCCTTATCAAGTGGTTGCACTTCAATAGAAATATTTGAAAAATGCGGGCGAATTAATTTTATAGCATGCCTTAGATACTCTACCCCTACTGTTTGGTTTGCCTCACCGGTAACTAACAACACATGGTCGTAACCCATTTCTTTTATAACGGCAACCTCTCTTAAAATTTCATTGTCACTTAGCGTTTTGCGCTTTATTTTATTATTATAACTAAAAGCGCAATAAGTACAAATATTTTGGCACTCGTTACTCAAATATAATGGCGCATACATTTGTATGGTTTTACCAAAACGCTTTTGTGTAAGCGCATTACTTAACTGAGCCATTTGTTCTAAATAAGGCATGGCAGCCGAAGAAATCATAGCTTTAAAATCTTCAAGCGTACGTCTTTCTTTTTGCAGAGCCTGCAAAACATCTGCATCGGTTTTTGCAAGGATGCTTTGCTTTACATCATCCCAATTATAACTATCAAATATGTTCTTAAAATCTTTCACGTAATTAATCTTCTAAAAAAGCCGTTAATGGGCTGCTCGCTTCTGCAAAATTTTTAGGTTTCGCTAATTTTGCTTCGTAAGCCATACGACCTGCTTCTACCGCCATTTTAAATGCTTTTGCCATTTGCACCGGATTTTCGGAAACAGCAATAGCAGTATTTACTAATACTGCATCAGCCCCCATTTCCATAGCCTCTGCTGCATGTGATGGTGCACCAATGCCGGCATCAACTACCACAGGAATTTTACTTTGCTCAATAATAATTTCTAAAAAATCGCGGGTGCGTAAGCCTTTGTTGCTACCAATAGCAGAACCCAAAGGCATAACGGCAGCCGTACCAACTTCTTCTAATCGTTTGCATAACACAGGATCGGCATGAATGTAGGGCAACACTATGAAACCAAGTTTCACTAATTCTTCGGCAGCGTTTAAAGTCTCAATAGCATCAGGTAATAAATATTTTGGGTCGGGGTGAATTTCTAATTTCAACCAGTTTGTTTCTAAAGCTTCGCGTGCCAGTTGAGCTGCAAAAACTGCTTCTTTAGCATTACGCACACCCGATGTGTTTGGTAATAAATTAAATTGTGTGTGCGACAGATGCTTCAAAATATCATCGCTATTACTATTTACATCAACTCTTTTTAATGCAACGGTTACTAATTCAGAGCCTGATGCAAGTAAGGCTTCTTCCATTAATTGAGAAGAAGAAAATTTACCTGTGCCAGTAAATAAACGTGAACCGAATGTTTTATCTCCAATAATCAATGGTTTCATCTTATTTAATTTTTAATGTATCGTACTCCAAGTGTTTTATAAACTTTTTGACCATTTCTTTTTTATTTTCAGCATGGGTAATAGCACTTGCTACAGCTACTCCATAAATGCCTGTTGCAGATAAGTCTTCAACATCCGCCTCAGTAATCCCTCCAATGGCAATTATTGGCACAACTATATTTTCTTGTTTGCATCTATCTACAATTGCTTTGTATCCTTCCAAACCCAAAATCGGACTTAATTTGTCTTTTGTAGTTGTAAAACGAAAAGGCCCAAGTCCTATATAATCAGCGCCAGATTTTGCATGCAATTTCACATCTTCAAAAGTGTTAGCCGTTCCACCAATTATAAAATCAGGTCCTAAAATTTCTTTGGCTTTTGATACCGGCATATCCTGCTTTCCCACATGCACGCCATCAGCACCAATTTCTTTTGCTAAAGCAACATTATCGTTTATAATTAATTTGGCATTATACTTTTTGCAAATAGCCAATGCTTTTTCTGCAATAGTTTTCCAATCTTCATACGACGTGTTTTTTAAACGAAGTTGAACCCAATATACCCCAGCTTTACAAGCATCCTCTACCAACTGCACATGCGAGGCACCTTCTATGTCTTGTGTTATATAATGTAATTTCGAAATCATATTTTGTGATAACCTAACAATGTTTTATTACTACTTAAAATCCGCTCGGTATATTGTTTTGCTTTTAGACAAGCACGTTGCAAATCTTCTCCTTTAGCTAAATTAGCTGTAAGAGCAGATGATAACACACAACCCGATCCATGTTTAGGAAATATGTTTTTTGTTTTTGGTCGGAATGAAAATTGTTTTCCTTCTTTTAAAAACAAAGTATCGTAACCTACTTTCTTTTCGGCATGACCACCTTTTAAAAACACATGACAGTATTTTGAAAGATGCTTTGCATTTTCGACCGCATGTTTAAATGAGCCAAGTGATAAAGCCTCAGGAATATTGGGCGTTATCACAAAAATTTGCTTACAAATCTTTTCTAACAACACAGTATCTACTTGTTTATGAAATTCAAATCCGGCACTTGCTTTTAATATAGGATCCCAAATAATTTTAGTGTTTGCATTCTTTGAAATTAGATAGGATACTATTTTACCTAAGATTTCCAAATTTTCTATCAGGCCGATTTTCACAAACTCAAACTCAAAACGTTTTTGCAGAATTGCAATTTGCTCAATTATTTTTTCAGCAGAAATCCAATCAACTTTTTCAAACTCTGTATCATTTTGAAATGTGTTAGCTGATATAACCCCTAGGCCGTACACCTTGTTACTTTCAAACGTTTTAACGTCAGCTAACAAGCCTGCTCCACCGCTTGGGTCGAAGCCTGCTATGCTTAATACATATAAACGTTTAGATACCATTTAATTAACCCTTGTAATATTTAATTTATGGTTTGACTTCAACATGTTTTTGTCTAACGACTTTAACCAAGTTTCGGCATCCGTAACATTTTCAAAAAATCTAGTTGGCACATAAGGTTTTGAGAACTTTAAATAAATTTTAGCCAACACCCGATGAATGAATGATTGAATCACAAAAGCATCTGCCAATGTGAGTAAGCATCCTCTGCCTCTTGATAAGTAATCCATTAACTTTAATGCAATGCTTGATTGCTTGCCCGCTATACGCAGCGACACATAAGTTTTATCCTCTATCATTTGTATTACTACATCTTCAACCTCTTGCGCAATTTTTGTGTTATAATGTACATAATCTCCATAAAAAAACTGAATAACGTCATCATCACGCAATTCTATTTTTGTGTGAGGCAAATCAACTTTTTTTATAATTCTATATGTGGCTTTATCATTCATGATTTACAAATACACTTCGCTGCCTTTTTCTTTAAACTCTTTCGATTTTTCTTCCATGCCTTTTTTCAAAGCCTCATCTTCAATCATGCCTTGTTTTTCTGCATAGTCGCGTACATCTTGTGTAATTTTCATTGAACAGAAATGTGGTCCGCACATTGAGCAGAAGTGCGCAATTTTAGCGCCTTCAGCCGGTAATGTTTCGTCATGAAATTCACGAGCCGTATCAGGGTCAAGCGATAAATTAAATTGATCTTCCCAGCGGAATTCGAAACGAGCTTTACTCAAAGCATTATCTCTGTATTGCGCCCCCGGATGACCTTTAGCTAAATCGGCAGCATGCGCCGCAATTTTATAAGTGATAACACCATCTTTTACATCTTTTTTATTAGGTAAACCTAAATGCTCTTTTGGTGTAACATAACATAACATAGCGGTACCAAACCAACCAATCATAGCTGCACCAATAGCAGAAGTTATATGATCATAACCCGGAGCAATATCAGTTGTCAATGGGCCAAGTGTATAAAAAGGTGCTTCATGGCACTCTTTTAATTGCTTGTCCATATTTTCTTTAATCAAATGCATTGGTACGTGACCAGGACCTTCAATCATAACCTGCACATCGTGTTTCCAGGCAATTTTAGTAAGCTCTCCTAAGGTTTCTAATTCACCAAACTGAGCAGCATCATTGGCGTCAGCTATACAACCAGGGCGTAAACCATCTCCTAAAGAAAAAGAAACATCATAAGCTTTCATAATTTCGCAAATCTCTTCGAAGTGTGTGTACAAGAAATTTTCTTTATGATGAGATAAACACCACTTAGCCATAATGCTACCACCACGTGATACGATACCTGTTATACGTTTTGCAGTTAGTGGAACATAACGCAATAACACACCTGCATGTATGGTAAAATAATCTACGCCTTGTTCAGCTTGTTCAATTAATGTATCTCTAAAAATTTCCCAGGTTAAATCTTCGGCTTTGCCATTTACTTTTTCTAATGCCTGGTAAATTGGCACTGTACCAACCGGCACCGGGCAGTTACGAATAATCCACTCGCGTGTTTCATGAATGTTTTTTCCCGTAGATAAATCCATTAATGTATCGCCCCCCCAACGGCAGCTCCACACAGCTTTTTCCACTTCTTCTTCTATGCTTGAAGAAACAGCTGAGTTACCAATATTGGTGTTTATTTTTACCAAAAAATTTCTGCCAATAATCATTGGCTCACTTTCAGGGTGATTAATATTTGCGGGTATAATAGCACGACCTGCTGCAATTTCATCTCTAACAAATTCAGGCGTAATAAATTTTATAGGGGTGTTTGCACCAAAACTATTTCCTGCATGCTGATGACACAATGGGTCTTTTCCGTTTGCATTTTGTATTTCATCAATGCGTTGGTTTTCGCGAATAGCGATATACTCCATCTCAGGTGTAATGATGCCTTGTTTTGCATAATGCAACTGACTTACATTTTTCCCCAGTTTAGCTTTGTATGGTTTTTGTATGTGTTCAAAACGCAGGCTATCTAAACTTTTATCGTTCATGCGTTGTGTGCCGTATTCAGAACTTACTGTATCTAATTGTTCAACATCACCACGTTTTACAATCCACTCTTGGCGCAAACGCGGTAAACCTTTTTTTAAATCAACTGTATAGCTGGCATCAGTATATGGTCCACTGGTATCGTACACAGTAACCGAAGGATTTTTTTCAACCTTGTTACTGCCATTAAATTTATGTACAGTATCTGTCAAGGTAATTTCGCGCATGGCTACTTTAATATCATACAATTTACCTTTAACAAAAACTTTGCGTGAACCTGTCAACGGCTCTGTGCTTATTACGTTTTGATTGGGTGCTTTATCTTTTGTTTTCATTTTTGTGCTTTTAAGTTCTTAAATTAATTTAAAAAATCATCCGCCTTGAGTGGCTTTTATAATGGTTATTTTATCGTTTTCGGTTAAGGTTTTAGTTTGCCATTCAGTTTTTGGAATTACGGCATTATTTACCGCCACAGCAATTCCTTTTTGGGTTAGAATGCCATTTTGCTCTAATACCATTGTTAAATTGGCATCTGCGTTAAGCACACAATTTTTATTATTGATAAAAACAATCATATCAAATTTATTACACCGTTAAAACTTTAAGAGGAGAGAAAATACAGAAATGTATTTCTTTCACTTTTCCCTTCGCAGGCATTATCCTGTTCAGGTTCAAAGGGTAATTTCTCAGACCATTAAAATGGACACCCCTAAAGTTTACTAATTCAAAGATATAATTTTTTAAGCATAAAAACTCAATCTTTACAAATTACTAATTGATGTATAGAAATGTTAATTTAGTGCAGTATCTATGGTCGAAAAATTTGACGTAATAATTTGTGGTGCCGGTCCGGCCGGAGCAACCTGTGCGCTTGCTTTGGGTTCTTCAGGTTTAAAAGTGGCTTTGGTTGATAAAAGCAACTTTCCCCGCGATAAAATTTGTGGTGATGCCATTGCAGCCTATGTTCCTAAAGTTTTAAGCACCATAAATCCAACTTATGCCAAAGCATTAGCCGATTTTACCGAAAAAGAAAACGTAAATACTATTCGTATAGTTAGTCCGAACACAAAAACACTTGACATTAGTTATGGGGTTGATGGTTTTATAAGTACACGTGTTCACTTCGATAATTTTTTATTAGATCTCGTTAAGCAACTAACTAACGTAAAATTATTTCTACATACAGCCATCTTAGATGTCGTGACAAATGAAAAAAAGGCTTATGTTATTTTAGCTGATAACATAAAACTTGAAGCCTCATTAATTATTGGTTGCGATGGCGAGCAAGGCATTACACGAAAAAAACTTACCAAAACACAACTCGACCCTGAACATCACGCAGCAGCAGTAAGGGCCTATTTTAAAAACGTAAAAGATATTCCGGAGTCAACTTTTGAATTACATTTTATAGATAAAGTTATACCCGGTTATTTTTGGATTTTCCCCTTGCCAAATAACGAAGCCAATGTAGGTTTAGGCATAGTATCTAAAAGTGTTGCTGCAAAAAAACTAAACTTGCGTCAAGAAATGCAACGCATTATAGAAACCAACCCATCTATTAAAGAAAGGTTTGCAGATGCCGAAATGATAAGTAAAATAGAAGGTTACGGTTTACCATTGGGTTCCAGAAAAACAACTATTTCAGGCAATCGGTTTATGCTTTGCGGAGATGCCGCATCACTTATTGACCCTTTAACCGGCGAGGGCATTGGGCAGGCAATTATATCAGGAAGATATGCGGGTTGGCAAGCTAAAAAGTGTTTTGAGCAAAATAATTTTTCCGCATCTTTTATGAAGCAGTATAACAAAATAGTTTATGATAAATTATGGAAAGAGCATAAAAGAAATTATTTTATTCGCGAATTAATTATTAATAAACCCAAATTGTTCAACGCATTAACAAGCCTTTTAAACAAGAGCAAATTCCTACACAACTTAACTAAGAAAATTTTCAATTAAAAATCGGGCAATAAAAAACCCTTCGCTAGGAAGGGTTTAGTTCTACTATAATTTTTAAAGTTTAGCTTTTTAACGCCTCCGCACCACCAACAATCTCTAATATCTCATTAGTAATTGCAGCCTGACGAGCTTTGTTGTAGCTAATTTTAAGTGAACGCAACATTTCTTTAGCGTTATCGGTTGCTTTATGCATAGCAGTCATACGAGCACCATGTTCAGAAGCAACAGAATCTAATAAAGCTTTATAGAATTGCACTTTCAACGATTTTGGAATTAATTCGTTAACAATGTATTCTTTGTTTGGTTCAAAAATATAATCTGTAGTGTTTTTGCTATCGGCAGCTGCTGATTTAGTAGTATCAATAGGTAAAAAACGTTCAGCTACCGTAAGTTGTACCGCCGCATTTTTAAATTGGTTATATACTAAATAAACTTTATCGAATTGATTATTAGCAAAAGCCTGCATAATTTTATCAGCCACAGGTGCTACATTATCAAAAGAAAGTTTATCAAATAATTCATTTAAATGATGTGGTAAATCTGTTCCATGTATGCGATGGTCTGTTCTTTTAAAAGCATCATCAGCTTTTTTACCAATACATATTACAGATACTTTAGATGAACCTTTATAATCGTTTTTAATTAAGCTCCATGCCTTTTTAATTACGTTAGCATTAAAACCACCAGCTAAACCACGATTAGAAGAGATAACAATTAAAAGCACATTATCGCTTTCTGTAGTACGTGCAAATTTATTTTCAGAAGTATCTAAGCTTGCACTTAGGTTTTGTAAAATAGAAGTAAGCTTATTTGCATAGGGGCGCATTTGTGTAACAGCATCTTGTGCACGTTTAAGTTTAGCAGCACTCACCATTTTCATGGCGCTTGTAATCTGCATGGTTGAACCAACCGATGTTATCCTATTTCGTACTTCTTTTAAGTTTGGCATGAAATCTTAATTCTAAGCTTTGAATTTTTTAGATGTTTCTTTTGCTACTTCTTCTAATGTATTTGTAATCTCATCAGTGTACTGACCAGCTTTTAAACCATCTAATACATTTTTGTGTTTTCTTTCTAATACATCTAAAAAGTCTTTCTCAAATTCGCGTACTTTATTTACTGGCACCTCGCGTAATAAGTTACGAGTACCACAGTAAATAATTGCAATTTGCTGTTCAACACGAAGTGGAGAAAACGCATTTTGTTTTAAAATTTCTACGTTACGAGCACCTTTATCAAGTACTGATTTTGTAGCCGAATCTAAATCCGAACCAAATTTTGCAAACGCTTCAAGCTCGCGGTACTGTGCTTGGTCAAGCTTTAAAGTACCTGCTACTTTTTTCATTGATTTAATTTGAGCGTTACCACCCACACGAGATACAGAGATACCTACGTTAATTGCCGGACGAACACCTGAGTTAAATAAGTTACCCTCTAAGAAAATCTGTCCGTCGGTAATAGAAATTACGTTTGTTGGAATGTAAGCAGATACGTCACCCGCTTGTGTTTCAATAATAGGAAGTGCTGTTAACGAACCACCACCTTTTACAATTCCTTTAATAGAATCAGGTAAGTCGTTCATGCTTTGAGCAATGTTGTCAGATGCGTTGATTTTAGCTGCACGCTCTAACAATCTGCTATGCAAATAAAACACGTCACCAGGATATGCTTCACGCCCCGGAGGACGACGTAATAATAGTGACACCTCACGATAAGCAACTGCTTGTTTAGATAAATCATCAAATACAATTAATGCAGGACGACCGGTATCGCGGAAAAACTCTCCGATAGCAGCACCCGCAAATGGAGCGTAGAACTGAATAGCAGCAGGCTCAGAAGCAGATGCAGCAACAATAACTGTGTAAGCCATCGCCCCGTTTTCTTCTAAAGTACGTTGTACGTTTGCTACTGTACTTCCTTTTTGACCTATTGCTACGTATATACAAAACACAGGTTTACCTGCTTCAAAAAATTCTTTTTGGTTAATGATAGTATCAATAGCCACGGTAGATTTACCAGTTTGACGATCGCCAATGATAAGCTCACGCTGACCACGACCAATTGGAATCATCGCATCGATAGCTTTAATACCAGTTTGTAACGGCTCAGCAACCGGCTGACGATAAATTACCCCCGGAGCTTTACGCTCAAGTGGCATTTCGTAAGTTGTACCGGTAATAGGGCCTTTACCATCAATTGGTTCTCCTAATGTGTTAACTACACGACCTAACATGCCTTCGCCTACTTTTAACGAAGCAATGCGTCCGGTACGTTTGCAAGAAGAACCTTCGCTGATACCAACACTTGGACCTAATAATACGGCACCAATATTGTCTTCTTCTAAGTTAAGAACGATAGCCTGTAAGCCGGTTTCAAATTCGATAAGCTCGCCACTTTGAACTTTTGATAAGCCATAAATACGAGCGATACCATCACCAACTTGTAGTACGGTACCAACTTCTTCTAATTCAGCTTCTGATTTAAAGCCTGCTAATTGCTGACGTAAAATTGCAGATACTTCTGCGGGTTTAATTTCTGCCATTTGTATTATTTAATTATTAAAAGTACTTCCTGAAAACGTTTTTCTTAGGTCATTTAATTTTCTTGATACACTTGCATCTACCTGCTTGTCGCCAATAGTAAGTACAAAGCCACCAATTAAATCTTTATTTACTTTTTCTACTAATTCAACTTCACCTTTAGTAGTTTGCTTTACTAACTCTAACACTTTTGCTTTTACTGTGCTATCAATGCCAATAGCAGATGTAATAACAGCCGTTAAAATATTTTTATGTTGTTTGTACTGTGTTACAAATTCGGTAGCAATGTATTTCATATACGATTCTCTGCGTTTTAGCGTAAGAATCGCAAGAAAACCTAAAGTAACGTCGCTGACTTTACCCGAGAAAATTTCTTTAACAACAGCAACCTTTTTATCAGTTTTAATAATAGGGCTATTTAAGAAATTAATAAATCCTCTGTTATGTTCGCAAACGCTTTCTACCAATTGCATATCGGCATAAACTTTTTCAAGTTGCCCTTTTTCGTTGGCAAGTTGTAAAAGCGATTTGGCGTATCGTGTGGCTACTAGCATGTTAGTTTAAGGTAACTTCTTTTACAAGATTGCTGGTTAATGTTTTTTGTTTCTCTTCAGATGATAATTGCTCTTTTAAAATTTTCTCAGCAATATCAATTGATAAAGTAGCTACTTGCGCTTTTAACTCGGTAATAGCAGCTAATTTTTCTGTATTTATAGCTTCACGAGCCTGAGCCACCATACGGTCAGCTTCAACTTTTGCTCTTGTTTTTGCTTCGTTAATAATAGCATCTTTTGTGTCGCGTGCTTCTTTAAGCATCGCATCTTTTTCAGCACGTGCTTCAGCTAATATTTTTTCGTTATTAGATTGCAGTAAATGCATATCCTTACGAGCTTGTTCAGCCGATTGAAGGGCTTTTTCAATGCCATCTTCTCTTTCTTTAATCATGCCAAGAATTGGCTTCCAAGCGAATTTTTTAAGTATCAAAAAGATAATAGCAAAAGTTACTATCATCCAAAATACTAAGCCTATGGCGGGGGTTACTAATTCCATTTTTTTGTTTTTTAATTTTACTTTTTGTTTAACTAAAAAAAGAAATTGCGCTAACCAATCGTTAGCGCAAAATCAATTACTTGTTGAACACCACTAATAGTGCAACAACCATAGCAAAGAAAGCAGCGCCCTCTACAAGGGCAGCTGTTAAAATCATGTTGCTACGAATGTCGTTTACAGCTTCTGGCTGGCGTGCTACTGATTCTAAAGCAGAACCACCAATACGACCGATACCTACACCTGCACCTAATGCGGCGATACCTGCACCCACAGCAGCAACACCTTGTGCTAACGGGGTTTCTAATAATACAGTTGACATCATGTTACTTTTTTTTATTTAGGTTAAACAAAACCTGTTTTACGAAACAGGCAAAAACTTTTAAATTTCTTTATACCATATCAATTTGTGCAGCAGAATGCGCTCCCTCATGTGCATGATGTTCTTCATGCGCATGATGTCCTTCTTCAATAGCTGCTCCAAAATACATTGCCGATAAAAGCGTGAAAACATACGCTTGTAAAAATGCTACC
This sequence comes from Bacteroidota bacterium, assembly GCA_013288015.1. GTDB lineage: Bacteria > Bacteroidota > Bacteroidia > B-17B0 > Aurantibacillaceae > PALSA-968. The sequence continues at coordinate 53,517 of JABDCR010000001.1, forward strand.
AATAATTCTAAAAAGCCCATAAACACCGTAAAGGCTACTGATAAAACAGCTACACCAAAACCGGCACCTGTACTCATTTCACCAAAAATAAATATTAAACTAAAAAAGGCTAAAGCTATAATGTGCCCTGCGGTAATGTTAGCAAACAAACGTATCATTAATACAAATGGGCGTAAAACAACACCTAATAGTTCAATAGGCGTTAATATAATAAGTACCCAAACAGGCACACCCGGCATAGCAAAAATGTGTCTCCAATAATGTGCGTTGCTATTAGCAAAAATTATTAGTAAGGTAAAGCAAGCTAACACCGCACAAACTGCAATGTTACCCGTTAAGTTAGCTCCACCCGGAAACAAAGGAACTAAACCCATTAAATTATTAATAAAGATGAAAAAGAACACCGTTAATAAATAAGGCATGAATTTTTCATATTTAGGTCCAATAGATGTTTTAGCAACATCATCTCTAACAAAAATAACCAATGGCTCAACAAACGATTGTAAACCTTTTGGTGCCTGACCAACACGATTTTTATATGTTTTAGCTACACTTAAAAATATCCATAATAATAAGAATGCACTTATTAATAAAGAAGTAACATTTTTAGTAATAGATAAGTCTATAATATTATTTGTATTACCGGTTGCCACATTTTCAACTTCATCAGTAACACCAACTAAACCTTCTTCAGCCTCAACAATTTTATTCTCAACTAATTTATAGCCTTTATAAACCTCGCCATCTTCTAACTTGCTCGACATAAAAATATCTAAGCCTGTTTTCTTGTTATATATAATAACAGGTAATGGTATAGCAACTGCATGTTCGCCTTCGCCCCATAAATGCCATTCATGTGCATCGCCAATGTGTTCAGTAATTAATTTGCCTGCATTAAAACCTTCTTTTTTTTCAGTTTCGGTAGTTGCAACTGCCGCAGCTTTTTTAAGGCTATCTTCGTTTGGTTCGTAAGCGAAAGATTTAAAAGTTGAAAAAGATAAAACGGTTATAAACAGCGCTATTATTCGTGTTTTTTTGCTTAAAAGACTCGTAGTATAAGACATTGACAAATTAACGGTTTTTAACGATTTTTAAATTCGGGTGCAAATTTAGCTATAAATTGCTATTAAAGAAATTTCACCCCGTTTTTTTTCTAATTTTATGCCATGTTTAGGCATTTATTATTAACAATATCGGTTTTTTGTGGATTAAGTTTAACAGCCCAAGAAAATCATACGGTTACACCTGATACTAATCATGGATTGGTAAAGTGGCTTACTTTTAAAGAGGCGCAGGATGAAATGAAAAAACAGCAAAAGCCTTTATTAATTGATATATATACCGATTGGTGCGGCTGGTGCAAACACATGGTAAAAACCACATATTCTGACCCTAATATAGCCGGCTACATAAACACTTATTTTTATCCTGTGCAATTTAATGCCGAAACGCATGACACCATTGAGTATAATGGCGAAAAATATGTAAACAAAAGCAGCGAAAAAAAATCGCCTCACGATTTGGCTATTAAATTTTTAGGGCAAAGTTTAAGTTACCCATCCACCATTTTTGTATCCAATAATTACCAGTTTAATTTATTATCGCAGGGTTATTTAGAAACAAAAAAAATAGAACCCCTTTTGGTTTTTACGGTTGAAAATGCTTTTAGAACAGCTTCTTATGATGATTTTAATAAAAACTTTGAACACACTTTTTACGATACCAATTTTGTAAAAAAACAACCTAAAACATATACATTTAATGAGGCTTTAGAGCTTCAGAAAAAACACCCTAAAAAAATACTGGTTGATATATATACCGATTTTTGCAATACATGCAGGGTAATGAATGCCACTACACTTACAGATACGGCACTGGTTTCTTACTTAAATAAAAAATACTATTTGGTTAAATTTAATGCGCAGCAAGATAAAAGTGAGATAGATTTTAAAGGCATAAAATATGCTAACAATGGTGCAGGCGGATTTCCTTTTCATGCATTAGCTTTAGAGTTAACACGTAAAAATTTTATTATCCCTGCTATGGTTATTTTAGATGAAAAACTTGAAACCTTGGACGTAGTTAGTTTTTATCAAACAGCCGATTGGGCCAATAAAATAGCGCATTATTTTGGCAGCGACGATTATAAAAAGATGAAGTGGGATGAGTTTCTTAAAAAACCAAATACCCCTTCAATACATAAATAATTGTAGATGGTTTTTAAATTTCTTTATAAAAAAATTGCATTTTTTTTTCTTTTTATTCTGATTATACAAAATTGTTTTTCGCAAACTACGGATGTTCCTGATTCGCTTACTAAAAAGCAAAAAACAATTCGTCAAAGTATTTTAGTAGGCACTACGGGCGCATTTACGGCTGTGTCATTAGTTGGCTTAAACCAAATTTGGTATAAACAATATGCGGCATCAAAATTTCATTTTTTTAATGATAATAATGAGTGGTGCCAAATGGATAAACTGGGGCATACATTTACAACCTATAACACCGCGCGCGAAATTTACCGGGCTATGTTATGGGCAGGTTATAACCGCAAACAAAGCGTTTTTATTGGCGAGGCTTACGGTACTGCCTATATGACTGCCATTGAAATAATGGATGGTTTTAGCAGCGGCTGGGGCTTTAGCTGGGGCGATGAAGTGGCCAATGTTTCGGGTAGTGCTTTGTTTACGTTGCAGCAATATTTTTGGAACGAACAACGCATTCATTTAAAATACTCTTTCCATCAAACATTTTATGCGGGTATAAGACCCAGCGAATTGGGAACCTCATTGGAATCACAACCCATTAAAGATTATAATGGACAAACTTATTGGTTATCGGTTAGTCCGGCTTCGTTTTTTAAAAAAGAAACTAAATTCCCGAAATGGATAGCCTTTGCTTTTGGTTATGGCGCAACAGGTATGATTAGTGGGGCCAGTAATGTTATTGTTTATCCTAACGGAACTACAAGTACTAATCCGATAAACGACCAAAGCATAGTTATTGGAGCTAATGGAGTACCTACTTACTATTACAGATACAGAAAATTCTATTTTTCTTTAGATATAAATTTTACTAAAATAAAAACCAAATCGAAGTTTTTACAAAGTGTTTTCTCGGTTTTTAATGGTTTTAAATTGCCGTTTCCGGCAGTTGAGTTTGATAAACATGGAGTTAATTTTAAGCCTTTTTATTTTTAAAAACTGAACTAGAAATTAACACAAAAACAAGTAACTCACAGAGAATTTTATGGATTTTATCGAAAAAAAAATTGCTTTAAGCATTTTTTTGGAGGGCTAAAAAATTTTACCTACTTTTAAACCTATAAAAACAACTCACATCATGACAAAAAAATTACAACTTTATACATTAGCACTTTGCTTAAGTTTATTAGGCTTTGTAAATACAGCGAAGGCTTCTAATATAAATTATACTTTAACGGCGGTTAATGCAAACCCAAATAATGTTAACAATTGGGGAAGAACTTCAGCTCCTTTGGGATCCCATCCAGCTAGTTTTACTGCGGGTAGTCAAACATTTACTTTAGGGAAAAGTACTACTATGACAACTGCATGGACGGTAAGTGGTGCAGGTTCTAAAGTTATTATAGGCACTGGTAGTGCTCTTACATTTTCTGATGGTGGTTTTAAAGCGGATTTTTCAGGGGCAACAGGTGGATGTACAGTCAATGGTTCAGCTACATTAATTATTTCAAACTCAAGTTCAGTATTTGGAACTTTAAATTTTAGTCCCGGCAGTACAGCCAATTATGCTACTGCTGCTGGCTCCCAAACTGTGTTTGCAAATTTATATTATAATTTAATTATATCAGGTTCGGCTGCTATGCAGTTAAGTGGTTCATCATCTGTTAGCACTGCATTCACAATTAATGCAGGGTTATCTCTTAATTTAGGTGGGGCAACTTTAAGTTTAGCTAGCGCTATATCAACTCTTAATGCAGGGAGTTCTATTTTGCTAAATGGTGGGACTTTAAATTTTAGTGGTACATCAACTCTTGTAGGCTCAGGTACAATTACAGGGGATAATTCTGCGATTTTAAACAATTCAACAACAGGTAGTTTAGGAACTATTAATTTTACCGCAGGGAGTAGTGTTTTAAGTGATCTTTCAATAAATTCTGGTTCAATTATTTTAGGTAGTAATTTATTGATAAGCGGTGGCGGTGGCGGTAGTACTTTTAATCAAGCCAGTGGTTCTATTAATTTAAATAGTCATACGCTTACCTTAGATAATGATTGTGATGTTACTTTCGGAAATTCAAATGCTAATGTTATTACGGGGTCTACTACTTCATCAATAAAAATATACAGTAATGCTACTGCTGGTGGTTTTGTTGAAGCAAATAGTTTATATATGGATCAAACCACTGACGGAAGTACCAATGCATTAAGTAATTTAACCATGAATGATAGTAGTTCAGCTTATACGCTTACAATTGGTGCTAATTTAAATATAATAGATAGTATTTCGCCAACATCGGGTACAATTGATGCAAGCGGTGGTACTTATGTAACTTTAGTTGCCGACCAAGTAACTGTTGGGCATGTTGGACGAATTGGCATGGTTAGTGGTAGCGGTGGTTTTTTGGGTAATATTGTATCGCAGGTTTACCATGACCCTACCGGAAACCAAACAAATTGGTCGTTAATGGGCGTTGCAGGGGTTAACACAACTTTTTCTGACTGGAATAACACGTTTAAAATTACCTGCCCTGCTTGTGCTGATGGTAACGGCAGTGCGCAAAATGGTGGTGTAGCATTTACATCTATTGATTCGTACAGTGAATCGGCGGCAACAGGAGACCCAAATGCTATGGGTCATTATATTGGCATTAATAGCAATACAGATGCTATAGTTGTGGGTAGCGGTTATTGGGTTTATATGGGCACAAACCAACCTCAGGATCCTACACCGGGTGAATTTATTTCGGCAACTGGTCCTCCGCAAATAGGAAACTTTGGCTGGACTTTAACCAACAGTAACGGTGGTGCAGCAACAGATGGATTTAACTCATTGGCAAATCCATATCCATCTCCTATTTCATGGGCAAAACTAGCCGCCAGAAATGGTAATGCAATTACAACTTATTATGCTTACAATTCGGTTACTCAAGCTTACTCTACCTATATTGTGGGTGGTGGTGGAACTACTTCAGGAAGTTATGCATTAAGTGATGTAATTCCTGCAGGTTTAGGTTTTTACGTACAAACGTTTGCAGGCAGCTTGCCTTTTAATATTCAAGAAGGAGATAAAATCGCAGGCAACCAAATAATTGGTAGAATGGCTAACCCAAACCAAGTACAATCGGCAACTCCTATGTTTAATTTAGTTATTGAAGGTGCTAATGCTAATGCATTACATGAAGAAGCTGCTATATCATTTAATCCTAACAGCACAACCGGCTTAGATGCTTACGATGCTTTAGCTTTTCCTTGGAACGGAGTTTTACAAATAACTACTGCTAGTTTAGGTAATAACTTTGCTATTAATGGCATGCCCGGTTTAACTCAAAACTATGCTATACCTGTAAAAATACTTAGCGGTACTACAACACAGTACACCATGTCTACTAAAAATTTACAAAGTCTTCCGGCAGGTGCTTGTGTAAAATTACATGATAACTACAACGTTATGCCTGACCAAGATTTACATGCAGGTGCATTTACGGTAACCATTAATGATAGCGAAACAGTTGCTCGTTTTGTTTTAAATATAACTATTACTCCACTAGCTATAACTACTAATACGGTTACTGCAAGTTGTCATGTTAAAAATGACGGCTCAATTACTGCTGTTGGTAACGATGCAGGACCTTGGAACTACATTTGGAAAAATGCAAGCGGTACTATTGTAAAAACATCGTTAAATAAAGCAACTGCCGATACTTTAACCGGATTAAACAATGGTGTTTACAGTGTAGATGTATCAACTGTTGGTAGTTGTAATAGCGCAACGCAAACATTTACCCTAACCGCTCCTGCAGCGGCAACATCTGCCTTTACAGCATCATCTCAGATTAATGCAGGTGATAACGTTGTACTTACAAACAACAGTGCCAATGCTACTAACTATGTTTGGAATTTTGGTGATGGGGATATATCAAGCATGCAAACACCAAATTATATATATAATAATGCCGGTACGTATACCATTACTTTACAGGCCATTAATGCTAATTGTAACGATACAGCCACCTCTACACAGGTTATAACCGTTAACGCAACAACTGGCATTAAACAGGCCAACACAGGTGATGGCAATATAAATTTAAGCAGAGATGCTTCGGGCAATTATATACAGTTTGATTACACTAACCAAACTAAAGTAAGCATTTCGGTATATAATGTTTTAGGACAAGTTGTTTTAAACGACGCTGAGTTAAGTGTTGTTAACGATAAAATTTATATAAACATAAGCGATAACAAAAACCAAGTGTTATACGTAAACATTACTAACTTAACTACAAATAAACAAACCACTAAAAAGTTTGTAAACGATTAATTTATTTTTAACTTTTATAAAAAAACGCTTCATAAATTATGAAGCGTTTTTTATTGGATAATTGCTAAAAAGGGAGCTTTAAAAATAATTTTTTTTAAGCTAAAATAATTTTTACTTTAGCTTATTATTTCATTACTTAAACAAAACAGTATATGCATATAGCCATTGCCGGAAACATAGGTTCGGGTAAAACTACCTTAACATCATTGTTGGCAAAACATTTTAAGTGGACTCCTCATTTTGAAGATGCTGATGATAACCCATACTTAAACGATTTTTATGAAGACATGCAACGTTGGTCATTTAACCTGCAAGTATATTTTTTAAATAATCGTTTCGATCAGATTTTAGATATCCATAAAGGAAAAAAAACTGTCATACAAGATCGTACCATTTACGAAGATGCTTACATTTTTGCTCCTAACCTACATGCTATGGGGCTTATGACAACGCGTGATTTTGAAAACTATTTTTCGCTTTTTAAATTAATGGAGAGTTTAGTAAAGCCACCTGATTTATTAATTTATTTGCGCGCATCGGTACCAACATTAGTAAAAAATATACAGAAAAGAGGAAGAGAATACGAAGCTGCCATTAGACTTGATTATTTGAAAAGATTAAACGAGCGTTACGAAGCTTGGATTACATCTTACGAAGCGGGTAGATTTGTGATTGTAGATGTGGATGATTTAAACATAAATGAAAAGCCTGAAGACTTAGGAAAAATCATTAGGCAAATTGACGCAGAATTGCACGGATTGTTTAAGTAATATTTTGTGAGCGAAAGCACAAACATAGAAGGTTTTTTTACAGAGAAATTTAAAACTCTGCTGCAAGAGGTATCTGCTAATGAGAGTGTATTGGTATCTTTTAATGGCGCTTTATCGCAAGAGCAAGTTGCCAAGTTAGAGAACGAGGTGGAAACAAAAATTGTAGAAGCTGGTGTGCCCAAAGGCCCGCTTAAAAAAATATTTTTTATTAGTGTAGAAACCCTTCAGAACATGCTGATACATGGAAATAAAGATGGCGAAGGCAAACAACACAACTTTTTTATTCTTAGAAAAAACGGTGTAAAAACGCACATTACTTCTGCTAACTTAGTACAAGCAAAAAATATTACAGGTTTAGAAGCTCAAATGAAAACCATTAATGAGTTTGAAGACGCTGCGGCACTTAAACAATATTATATGGGGCATTTAGAAAACAATCAATTATCAGAAAAAGGCGGCGCAGGCTTAGGCTTTATTACTATTGCCATGAAATCGGGTAACAAGCTTACTTATGAGTTTGCTAAAATAAATGATGAAACTGCTTTGTTTATGTTAACATCAACTGTTTCGTTAGAGTAGTTTCACGCTACTCAATTTCACTAATTACAGCATTTTCTACTTTAAAAATTTTTCTATCAGTAGTGTGAGCAAATAATTGTTGCATTCTTTCAGTATGCGTATCGGTAATAAAAATTTGCCCAAATTGGTCGGAAGAAACTATATCAATTAATTTTTTAAAACGGTGTGCGTCTAACTTATCATGTATATCATCCAGTAACAACAAAGGCCTTACACCTTTTTTATTTTTAATAAACTCGTACTGGGCTAATTTTAATGCCAGCAAATAAGTTTTTTGTTGCCCCTGCGAAGCGAATTTTTTAATTGGGTTTTCGCTTAACAGAAAATCTAAATCATCGCGATGTACACCTATACTGGTATGTTCTAAAGCACAATCTTTCTTTATAGCTGCCTGCAGCGCAGCTTTATAATCTTGTTGAATAGTTGATACATATTTTAAACGCACCTGCTCGTTATTCTCTGCAATAAGAGCATAATATTTTTCGAATACAGAAATAAATTCTTTTAGAAAAACCTCTCGGGCATTGTGTATATAAGAACCATAAGTCACCAATTGTTCATCCCACACCTCTAAACCAACACTATCAAAAGAGCGGGTTATAGAAAAGTGCTTTAGCAAGGCATTACGCTGTTGTAGGATGTGATTATAATGTACCAGATTATCTAAATACAATTTATCGAATTGAGAAATGATACCATCAATAAACCGACGGCGTTGGTCGCTACCACCCGTAATAAGGTTTGTATCAGCCGGGCTAATCATAACTAAAGGAAACAAACCTATGTGGTCGGATAATTTTTCGTATTCCTTTTTATTACGTTTAAACACTTTTTTTTGCGCACGTTTTATCCCACAATAAACCTCGTCTATTTCAACACCATTGTCAAACAAGCCCTGCAACATAAAAAAATCCTGATCGAAAAGTATATTCTGACTATCAATAGTGTTAGAATAACTTTTGCAAAACGACAGGTAATAAATAGCATCTAACAGATTGGTTTTACCCATGCCATTAACCCCCGTAAAACAATTTAGTTTAGGATGAAACTGCACCGTAGCCTCGGCGTAGTTTTTAAAATTAATGATACTTAGCTGCTTTAAATACATGGATTGCAAAGGTAAAAGCCTTTTTGTTTTAACACTAAAATACTTATGAGAAAAGAAAAATGATATACCTTTATATTATTAAAAATTAAGAATTATGATTACCAAAAAAATAGGAATACTGGGCTCGGGCATTGTAGGTAAAACACTAGCACAGGGCTTTTTAACACACGGATATGAAGTAGTAGTTGGCACTAACAACCCCGATAAACTGGCCGATTGGCAAGCAAAAATTAATTTCAGAGTAAAAGTTATGTCGTTTGAAGAAGCGGCAAAAACAGCCGATATAATTGTACTAGCTGTAAAAGGACATGCTGCTGAAGATGTTTTAAAGATGGCTGGCATTAGTCATCTATCGAGTAAAACAATTATAGATTGTACAAACCCTATAGATGAGAAAAACCCACCGGTAAATGGAGTGCTGCATTTTTATACTGATTTAAACAGCTCGTTAATGGAACAGTTGCAAAAATTTGCCCCTAAAGCAAATTTTGTAAAAGCTTTTAATAGTGTTGGTAGCGCTTTTATGGTAAATCCGGATTTTAGCGGTGTTATGCCAAGTATGTTCATTTGTGGAAACAATGATGATGCAAAAAAAGAAGTTAAGCATATACTCGACCAATTTGGCTGGGAAATAGAAGATATGGGTAAAGCTGAAGCTGCACGTGCTATTGAGCCTTTATGTATGCTGTGGTGCATTCCGGGTATGCTGCATAACCAATGGTCGCATGCCTTTAAGCTGTTAAAAAAATAAAGCTCTACAAATAATCTTTAGCGTGAGGGCCAGCATTGAATAATAAATCGATGCTGCTTAGGTTTGGCACAAAAGGAAACTTCTCATTAAATAATTGCGAATAGGGTTTAAATTCGATAGCCACTATTTCATTCTTTGGATGGATGGAATATCTAAAATCTTCTAAAGAGTTTGATTTTTCAAAGGCTTCGGAAAACTTTATTTCGGCATTTAACTTGAAGTTATTTATAAGTAACTGAAGTAGTTCCGTATTAAAATCAAACAGAAAAGTATATTTTTTTTGGTAGAAGGGTTTTAGCGCATCAGCATAATAAATAAAATAGGGACTGTTGCGATAAGCGCTTTCTATAGTACGCCAATGTTGTTGTTGCCATTTTTCGACATAAGAAATTTTGGTGTCGGTTATAATTTCTTTATCGTGCTTGTTAATTACAGGAATGCTTAATGATAAAACACCATTAGCCCCAAATATATTACAACGGTTACGGTAACTTTGTTTTAAATAATGTTCGTGCTTTTCAATATAAACGCTAGCAGCATCTTTTATTTTTTTAAAATAGGCTACAGGAGGCAAATAGGCTGTACTAAGAATAACGGCTGGCATGGATTGCTTTAAAAAGACGCTTTGTATTGTAAAAACATTTCGTTGAAACGCTTGCGAACCGCATCTATAAAATCAGCATTAATAATTTGTTTAAGCGCATCAACACCTTTTACTTCGGTAGTATCAAATTTAAAAACCTGCTCCATCATGGCAGCTTCAAACTTAACCAAGTACTTATCATTCATCTGAAAGATACTTATTTGAATAGAAGGATGCGGTATGGTATCAATTATGCGCATTTAGTTACCAAAATACTCTACGTAGTTGTTTTCGGTTTCGTATAGTTTTATGCCATGTAATTCAGCACCCATTTTTTTGATTTTTGGGGCAAGTATATTAAATATAGCAATGGTTACATTTTCGGTACTAGTCATAACTCCCTTTAAAAAATCAACATCTAAATTCAAATTTTTATGGTCGAGTTTATCGCATATTTCTGTTCTGATAACCGTGCTCAATTCCTTTAGGTTAACAATGAAACCAGTTTCAGGGTTTATATTGCCTTTAACGGTAACAAACAAACTGTAATTATGCCCATGCCAGTTTGGGTTAGAGCATTTGCCAAATACTTCGGCGTTTTTTTCTTCTGTCCATTGCGGGTTATACAGCTTATGAGCGGCGTTAAAATGTTCTTTGCGAGTTATAAAAAGCATAGTAAATTTATTGGCACAAATATACCATTATGGTTTGCTATATTTGTGTGTAATTGAAAAATAATTATGCGTTTGTTACTAGTATCAGCAACTGTTTTTGAAATAGCACCCTTTTTGAAGGAAATAAATGCTTCTGTTGAGGATAAAATAATCTCTACGCATAATTATCAGAGTCATCAAATAGACGTTTTACTTACCGGAGTTGGAACAACACATACTGCCTTTTATTTAGGAAAATATTTAAGCACCAAATACGATGTGGCAATTAATGCAGGCATTTGTGGGAATTTTACCAACAAACTTGCCATTGGAGATGTTGTTTGCATCGATGAAGATTGCTTTGCCGATTTGGGCGCAGAAGATGATGAAACATTTTTATCCCTTGAAGAACTAAAATTACCAGGTACTTATTCTTTAAAAAACGAGAATAGTTTTAGCCATGTATCATTCACTAATTTACCAAATGTAAAAGGTGTTACAGTAAACACTACACATGGCAATACACAAAGCATAGAAAAATTTATACAGCGCACGAATGCTGATGTAGAGAGCATGGAAGGTGCTGCATTTTTATTTGCTTGCAATCAATATAAAGTGAAATGCGTTCAGTTACGCTCTATATCTAATTACGTAGAGAAGCGTGATAGAAGCAAATGGAACATTGCTTTAGCTATAGATAATTTGAATAAAGTTTTGATAGATTTTATTCATCAATAATTATTTTTTTATCGCCTATTTTTTTCATTAAGTTATTTTAACACGCGTTTTTTTATTTAAAAAAAGTTTGGCACGCATATTGGTTAATTGTATTTAATCAAAAACAAATAAAATGAAAAAAGTAAGTTTAATGGTAGTTGCAGCGCTTTTAAGTGCTAGCATGTTTGCCAACAGCGCAAGCCTACCAAAAAAAGGAGCAACAGTTAACGGTACAAAACCAAAAACTGAAACAAGCAAAACGCACAAACAAAAAGACAAACAAAAAGCCGCAACACCAAAAACAAAAGAGCAAAAGGCAGCTCAAAAGGAGCCTAAAAAAGCAAAAGGCACAAAATAGGTTTGTGTTATGTTAGAAAAAAAGCATGTGATGAACTCGCATGCTTTTTTTATGCATTATAGTTTTATATTTACCACATTATGAAACTTAGCTACGCCCTTTATTTACTTAAATTTAAACACCCGTTCGGACTTTCTTATGGAAGCAGAACAACTACTGAAGTTGTTTATGTAAAAATTGAACATGATGGAATTGTTGGTTATGGTGAAGCTACACTCCCACCCTATTTAGGAGAAACACAAACATCGGTTATTGATTTTTTAAAGAAAGCCGCAGTTGTTTTAAAAAATTTTAAACTTTCGTTTTTAATAGAAGAAGTTATTAGTGCAATTGATGCTATTACCCCTAACAACAATGCCGCTAAAGCTTCTGTAGATATTGCTTTGCATGATTTGTTAGGGAAGTATTTAAATAGACCTGTTTATGCTTTATTAGGTTTAGAAAAGCCTCTGCCAAAAAACACGTCGGTTACCATTAGTATAGGAGATTTAAATTTGATACCGGAAAAATTAAACGAATTACAAGACTATAAAATTTTAAAAATAAAACTGGGAAATAAAAACGATACCGAAATTATTGAATGCATAAGAGTTAACACTGATAAGCCTTTAGTGGTTGATGTAAACCAAGGATGGGCCGATAAAAACCAAGCTTTAGAAATGATAGAATGGCTGAGCCCTAAAAATGTTTTATTTATTGAACAGCCATTGGCAAAAAATAATTATGATGATATGGCTTGGTTAAACGAAAGAAGTCCTATTGCTATAATCGCCGATGAAAGCATGTTGCGTTTTAGTGATATGGATAAAATTGCGAAATGTTTTAGTGGCATTAATTTAAAATTGATGAAATGTACCGGGCTTTTTGAAGCTGTTAAAATTATACATTACGCCAAGCAAAAGGGTTTGAAAATTAATATTGGTTGCATGTCGGAGAGTTCGTGTGGAATAGCTGCCGCTGCCCAATTAATGCAACATGCAGATTGGATTGATTTAGATGGGCCGTTATTAATAAATAACAACCCATTTACAGGAGTTAGTTTTAAAGATGGCAAACTTGAAATAAACAATTTAAAAGGTACCGGAGCCGAATTAGTAAATAAGGAATTAAATTTTGTTGTTGCTTAACTTACAAAACCAATAAACTAAAAACGCCATACAAATTGTATGGCGTTTTTTATTGAGGGATAATTTTGATTTATTAATCCTTAATAAATCTAATTATTTTAGTTTGGTTATCGGTTGAATTTATTTTCATAAAATAAACCCCATTAGCTAAGTTTGCTATATCAATGGTTTGCACTTGTTGCGCGCCGTTTACTTTTTGTTCGGCAACAACTGTTTGTCCAATAATATCAGTTACAGAAATAGAGCTTGTATTGTCAGGTGCGCTAACAAAAATACTGTTATGAGCAGGATTTGGATAAATAGAAATAGATGATGATTGTGCATTATTGGTTGCAATGCCCGCACAAGTGCTTATACTTGGTGTAACAACACTTGCAGGACTATAACATGGTGCATCAGGTACTACTTGCCAGTTATAGAACCAATAATAATAAGTTGGAGCTGTTGAAGTTACATCTGTTCCTGTAATTGATGCTACAGTACTTACTGCTATAGGATATGTTGCGCCTCCATTATTACGGAATAAATTAATATTTGTACCTGTAGCGACAAAGCGATAACCTGTGCCAATAGGAACGTGCCAGTTAAGTGTTACTGTATTTACTCCACCAACAATAGAAGCCGGGCTAATGCTTTGCAAAGTAGCACCCGTGTTATCCAATAATTGTATGGTTGGTTGCGAAGTTGCTGATGGGTCTCCATAAATATCAACCGAACTAAGCATAAATCCAGCAGTAGCATCAAAAATTAAATAATGTGAAAAGTTAAGATAACCTCCTGCATTTAAGGTTGTATTTAATGCGGGTGCTCCTGTAACCGTTGTGGTACCTGTTGTCATAATACTACTTGTAGCAGAATAAGAGGTAGAAGTTGTAAGCGTTGGTGTAGTGTACACAGAGCCAGTACCAACTGTACCTGAAGCATTTGACCAAGTTATAGTTCCTGCTCCGTTTGCAGTAAGCACAAATGATTGAGGTCCACAAGCCGCTGTACTACTTGTTACACTTGGTGCACCGTTTACCGTTATATAGCTTGTTTTGGTAAGCGTATCTTTACTTGTAGCAGAGCAAGTTCCGGTTGCAATTAATTGAACAGCATAAGTTCCTGCAGCAGTGTATGTATGTGCAGGAGCGGCTGTTGTACTTGTTGCACCATCGCCAAAACTCCAATTGTATGTTGTAGCACCGGTTGTGTTATTAGTAAAATTAACTGTTAAAGGCACTGAGCAAGACATTGTGTTATCAGCTAAAAAAGCCGCTGTCGGCACTCCGCTTCCGGTTGCAGCAGCCCCTACACCAACAGCATACCAAGCGTTAGTAGTTGAAGCCAACTCTTGAGAGCAAATGCCGTACAAATCAGTTGCTGCTTCTATCATAGCAGTACGTGCATCGGCATATGTAGTATTTTGCGTAAAATATACTGTGTTACCACGGAATGCAATAAATTTTGCTTCTGCCATGGTTATACCTGTTACATTCCATACACTGCCTATATCATTAGTTCCACTACCACCCTGGCATAATAAATAGTACCAATAAATAAATGGACCATTATTATTATGGCACTCTCCGTTAGGATCCCAATTAGTGCCCATATAACAATTTGGTTGCCCTATATTTTTAGGGTTTGACATATCTCTAATACCCGCATGATTTGGAACACCGGCTGTAGTACAAGTTATATCACCACCAATTATCCAATCCCATTGATTAGGACGCGCATAATTTTCGATAGTAGTTCCAAAAATATCTGAATTTCCTTCATTAAGGGCCGAAGCTTCGTCTGTTCCTCCGCCATTTAACATAGAAGTAAAAGAAGTTAAGCCATGCGTAATTTCATGACCACAAACATCAAGAGCTGTCATCATTAAAAATCCTTGACTAACATCACCATCGCCATAGGTCATTTCTGTACCATCCCAATATGCATTTACGAAATTAGTGCTGTAGTGCATATAACTATTAAGCGCATAGCCATTTCCATCGATACTATTTCTGTTATGAATATTTTTATAATAATCGTAAGTTTTTTCAGCACCCCAATGAGCGTCAGCTGCAGCTTGATCAGTTCCTGGTAAGTTCCATGTGCTTGAAGTGTTTGTAAAATCGGTTTGCGTATAATTAGTTGTATTGTTCATGTTATACGTGTTTATACCCAAGCCACGTCCGGTTTCACGTAAACGATACGCATTTGTACCGGTGTTATCAGATGTCATAGTTACAGTACCACTATACATGGTAACAGCCGAGCCAACTACATCTGTATTACAAATAAGGCTTTTGCTATCTAATATTTCACCACTTTGTGCGTCAACAAAAACATTGGCACGAGATAAAGGTTCAACCGCATATATATTAAATTTATAAGCTAGCTTTAAACTAGAAGCTGAATAGTCTGCACCTTTTTTATGTATAACAACTAATTCTCCTTTTGGGTAATAAGTAAAATTAGAGTTATTTAGTTCTTTACGTTTTTGCGCTTCTTCTGCCTCATTATCCCATTTATATTTTTTGGCGTTTACTTTTTTTAATGCAAACTGTAAAGCATCTGCTTCTGATAAAGAAGCAGAATAAGAAGAACTCATGTTTTGAAAATATTCTCCATTAACAGTTTGTAATTTTCCATCACGGTAATGTGTAATTAATTGTGTTCCTTCAACCGGATAACCATTGGCATATTGTTTATATCGAGTATGTGTAAATCCCAATTCATCGTTTTCGACACTATATGATTTTAAAGTTGATGTGCTTGGTAAATTAAAGGCATAAGTTGCCCACTCAACAAATTTATCGGGAGTTACATTTTGCGCTTCGGTAAACCTGATAAAGTTTGGCAGCTTTGTTTCTTGATGATATGAAACAACTTTTACGTTACCTAAACGAGTTTGTTCTTGCGCAAAAGACTGATTAATTCCTAAGCCAAAAAGGCTTATAAATGCTAAGCCTTTTAAAAAGTAGTTGTTGTTTTTCATTTTGTGCAGGTTTAGTGGGTTTAGAGCAAAATAGGGCACTTTTTAGCCAATACAAGCAAAATGGTTTTATTGCATATTAGCTATGATGAAAGGTAGCAAATAAATTATAAACGGCAAAACCATTTTAACAATTAGATATCAATCGTTTCTGTTTTAACAAAAAAATAAAGGGTTTTTTATCCTTTCTTTATATTAATTGGTACGGTAAGTTTAAAACTTATGTTACGCCCCATACTATAGATACCACTTCTGCCCGTACCATTAACAGGATAGTTATCAAAATATTTTAAACGACTCATATTATTTTGATAAGCCACATCAGCGAGATTAGTGCCAAAAACACCAATGGTAAAAAGCGTTATACCTTTTTTGTTAATAATGTTAGAACCAAAACCTGCATTCAGCAATGTGTAACCAGGAGTTTTTGTTTCAGTATTATATGCTAAAAATGCACGGTTTTGAGCGGCATACCACTGCACACCAAATTTAATATAGATAGAGGAAAAGCAACCCATTTTCTTTTTAAACTCGGCACGCAATTCAGAAGTTGTATGTACAGGCGGAATGTAAGGAAGATACTTTGTGCTATCGGTAACTTTAACGCCGTTGCCACCTAAATTAAGAGCGTATACAATTGATAGTGAGTTTTCAAAATGTAACCAATCTAAAGGATGAGGATGGATATCGATATGAGCCTCACCACCATATAATTGTGCATTAGTTTGCTGAAATTTAAATACGGGATATGATGCACCTGCTTGCACTATGGTAGAATCTCCCCCGTGCGCACTTTGTAGTTTTTGATTAAAAATATAATTACTGATATTGTTATTAAAAACTTCAATACTGGTAGAGATATGGTCATCATCGTAAAAAATACCCACATCTTCCTGCAAAGAAAACTCAGGTTTAAAACTTGAGTTACCCAATTGATCGAAACCTGTACCAGGATGGATGCCATTGGCCGAAATCTCTGAAATGTTGGGGGCACGGAAACCACGCGCTATATTAGCTTTAAATAAAAGTCTTTCGGATACATTAAAGGTTGCACCCGCGCTACCACTAAAACCGGAAAAAATATGCTTGTATTGTGTAAATTGATGTGTAGCACCAACGGTATCTTTTCCGGCTACAATCATATCAAAACCCGTTGTTGGATTTGTACCAACATACATACTACTATTGTTAAAACTTCGGGTGTCGTAGCGTGCACCGGCAGCAATATCCCATTTACCAATATTCTTTTTTAAAAAAGCAAAAGGTGCAAAATCAAAAAGAGAATAATTTGGAATAACAAACTCAGTGGCTGCATTTGTATTATTTGTTTGGTACATTCCATTGATGCCCACTATGCTTTCAAAACCTTTTCGCTCAGGTAAATAATATTTTATATCGTAAGTAGCTGTGTTTAACTTTAAATACAAACCTGCAATATCGGGTGCTTGTGGATGCGCATATTCCCTACGAATGCTTTGTTGATACCCCAAATTAACTGCTAACTTACTCTGCCTTATAATAAAATTATTATTTAAAAAAGCACGGTAATGTTGTACGTGTTGGTGTTGAGTTGAGATGGTATATGACTTTAATTCGGCAGGAGAAACAATTGGGCGAAAAGTATCTGCCTCGGTTATTTGCTTAGTAAATTTACGTGTGGTGCTATCTCGGCTACCATCCGGAATTTCTTGTAAGTTATCGAAGGCAGAAACATTTAAATGTGAATAACCCCACTTGCGGTTTATCCCTAAATTTACATTAAAATCGGTTTCCTTAAACCCCGTGTTGTAAACTCTACCATCATATTTATTTTGATAATTAGTTGCCTCTTTATGCGAGGCGCGCAAGCCCCAAATAAATCCATTTGAATTGCCGGCCATATTTGCCGAACCAGCAAACAACCCATTATTGGTTTGATAATTGGTTTGTATATCGCCCTTTATAACACCTTGGGGAAGCGTATTTGCAGGCAATAAATTTACAACACCTGCAAGCGCATCGCTACCATAAATTAAACTAGCGGGACCTTTTACAACTTCTATTCTATCAATTAAAAATTGATCCATTTCTATGCCATGTTCATCACCCCATTGTTGTCCCTCTTGCCTGACACCATCAAACAAGGTTAGGATTCGGTTATAACCTAAACCACGTATAAAAGGTTTAGAAACATTGGGCCCCGTACTTAAAGCGCTAACACCAGGCGTTCGGGCAATAGCATCAATAGCGTTGGTAGCCGTGTTTTGGGTTAAATATTTATTATCGATAGAAATAATGGGTATAGGGCTTCTTTTTATTTCGGTTGTTTTTGAAACGCCCGTTACAACTACTTCATTAGATTCTAAAACAGATTGTTCTAATAAAATAGTCAACTCAGAAACTGCCGATAAATCAATTAACTGGACAAAAGTTTTGTACCCAACTAATTTTACCTGCATAATGGTTTTTGTTTTTGGCAGGTTTTTTATTTCATATGAGCCATCTGTTTTTGAGGCCGTACCGTTTTTTAAATCAGGGAAATAAATAATTGCGCCCGGAAGGGGCTCATTGTTTTGCTTATCGCGCACAAAGCCTTTGAGGTTGTTTTGTGCGCTACTGTTATACATAACAAATAGTGTTATGATAAATAAAATATTTTTCATGTGCTTAATTTTTAAAATGAATAATTAATGTAACGGCAAAAAATGCTCATTACAAAAAGAAACGATAAAAATTAAGCTATTGGGGGAGCCCTTGCAGGAAGGCTTATTTTAACCTTGTGAGAAACCGAAGAAATTTCGGCTATTTTATATTGAGATATAACAACACGAAAAACAAAAACTGAATGTGAAACTGTTAAAACATCATAAACAGGTGTATTTGCTTTAAAAATATCGCAACTGGTATGTTCACTCTCTACGTGAGTGCCTAAATCTTTGTGGTAAAAATCGCAATAGTTATCAGCCGTATCAGTATGGTTTGCAAAGGCATTGTGCAATACCGACGGAGGTAACGCCGCCAGCGAAAAAACCAATAATAAAAAACCAGCTATATATTTTTTTATTTTTTGCACCGTGGCAAATATATAAAACTTAGCAAACAATATTTTGTTTTAACACTTTATCTTATCGTTTTTACGTAAATTTGATGGAATTGAGTCCCATGAAAAAGTCAGTTTTTATATTATTTGCATTTATTGTTTGTTTAACTATTTGTAGTTGTAAAAAAACCAACAACGATGCAGTTGCTTACGGCACATCGAAAAATTATTCGGACATAGCAAGTACACCACCAAGCACAGGTGGAACATTTTCATTTACAAAAATTACATTAACTCCTAACCCAGTTAAAATAGGTATCGCATCTAAATTATATGCTACCGCCACCGGAAATAATTTAACCTATAAGTGGACAACATCACACGGCGATTTATTCGGTAATGGTGCTGCTATTTATTACAGCGATTCGTGTATAGGAACTTATACAATAACCTGCGTAGTTTCTGATGGTGTACATTCTGCTACCATTACAATTCCTATTACAGTATCGAATTAAATTACAGTATGCGATATATTGTTTTACTATTATCTTATTTATTTTATAGTGTTACTGTTTTTGCTCAATGCACATCAGGCTGTTGTGCACCAGGTACAGCAAACTTTGGGGTACTTGAAAAAGGAGACCTGCTACTATTCTCCTTTTTTAAAAGAGATTATTCAGATAAATATTATAGTGGAGATAAACCCGTTGCATTCAGTTATTTAAATAACGATTTTTCTGATTACAGTGGTTTAAGTTTATCATATGGCATTACAGATAAGTTTACTATGCAAGCTTCATTTGGTTATTATATTAACAAAATAGAAAACTTTAATATACCTGTTATTGGTCAGCAACAATTAGTAGGAAGTGGTTTTTCGGATATGGAGTTATATGCTAAGTACAATATTTTTCATTCTAAAAACGACGTGCTTTCGCTTACATTATCAGGTGGTGTAAAATTACCAACAGGCCCTTATAAATTAGGTGTTGATAATGTAGAATTAACTCGCGATGTACAACCGGGTACTGGAGCTTACTCGGGCATGTTTACTTTTTATGCCATGCTAAAACCTTTTAAAAATAAAAAGAAAAGTATTATGTTTAACTCGAGAACTGATTACAACGGTGTTAACCCACAAGGTTATCAGTATGGAGTTACTAACACAAATACATTATCATCGGCTTTTAAATTATACAAAGACATTTCGTTTATTGCAATGGTGAGAAATGAAAATAAGGATTGCGATAAAGTAAACGGGGTGGGGTTATTTTCTAGTTGTTCTAGTCGTGTGTTTGTTACACCCGGTGTTGGCGTTTACTTAGGTCACGATTTAAATTTTTCGATTTACGGAGATTTTCCTGTTTATCAATATTATTCGGGCATTCAGTTAGCCGCTAAATATGCTTTTAGTGTTGCGGTAACTAAAGTATTTGAGTTACATAAAAAACCATTACCAACCAGTCCGTTTAATTAGTAGTATGAAAAAAATTAAATACATGTTTTTTTTATTACTTCTATTTAATAGTGCTACGAGCATTTTTGCTCAAAATAAAAAATTAAACTCCCCTCCACCCCATGTAGATAATTTACCTCCAACATCAAATTTTTCTTGGGCTAATTCATGTTTTGGAGATACTACTTGTTTTATAAACCAAACTATAAGAGGCAACACATTTACATGGACTGTGGTAGGCGATTCAATCTCTCACGGTCTTCCACATCTTGATACTTTATATAATACCAATAATGGGAATGATACTTCTATTTGCTTTTATTTTAAAAAAACAGGCAATTATACAGTTTCATTAACTGCTTACGATAATCACTACAATACAGCAACTAAAGTAATTACTATTGATACCGTTACAAAAGCAGATTTTTCTTTTATTTCCTGCGCAAATCAATTTGTAAATACATCGCTTTGCGCCACATCTTTTTATTGGGATTTTGGTGATGGTGCAAATTCAACCAACAATATACCCATACATCAATTTGCCGATACGGGAAGCTATATGGTAACCCTTATAGCATACAACGGAAATAAATCGGACACGCTAAAAAAACAAATATATATTACGATAGAGTCATATTGCAATAGCAATTTTACTTACGTAATAGCTCACGATACGGTGTTTTTTCATGCAACTTATGCTAGTCACACACCCACATCATATCAATGGGCATTTGGCGACAATAGCATAAATGGATATGGCTCAGGCAGAGACACTATGCATGTATATAAAGACTCTACCGCCACATATGCCGTTGGTTTAAGCACCGGTAACGCCTGTGGCCCTATTTATGGAGAAGATTCTATTCATATAACACAACAACCGCCACCTTCACCCAATTTTTCTTATATAAAAACTTGTTTAGGAGACACAACTTGTTTTATTAACCAAACTATAGGAGGCATAACTTACACTTGGACGGTTAGTGATACAAGTTCTGCTGCCCCGCCTTTGTTTAGTTCTACCGATTCAACAACTTGTTTTCGGTTCCCATATGTAGGCAGTTATTCGGTTACGTTAACAACCAACAATCATTTTTATACCGTATCTACTACCAAGTTAGTTACTATAGGCACTATACCAATAGCAGGTTTTTCGTTTATACCATGCTCGAATAATTTTGCAAATAGTTCGGGTTGCGCTGTATCTTTTTATTGGGATTTTGGAGATGGCACACATTCTACGCAAACATTACCCAATCATCAGTATGCTGATACAGGTTATTATCAAGTAACATTAACAGCTTATAACACCGGTGATTCGAGTAGACTTACACAGCAAATACATATAACAGAAACTTCATCGGCCAATGCAAGTTATACAACATCTATTGCTAACGATACATTGCGTGTACATGCAAATTACACAGGCATTCCTGCACCAACTTATTACTGGACTTTTGGTGACGGAAGCCATGCAAGCGGCAGAGACACTATGCATGTATATTATGATACAACACAATTTTACCATGTGAAACTAGCCGTTACTAATATATGCGGAACAGTTTTTAAAACAGACACCATACAAACTATATACTATAACAATAAGCCGCCTGCCAATTTAGATTTCACACATTCTACTTTAGCAATTGCCCCCAATGTGGTTTTGGATGGTTACGTAGATGCTTTTTATAATTCGTATAACAACAATAATTATTTAGTACAGATATATAATGCATTGGGACAAAAAATGTTTGAAGAATATTTTTCGTTTCAGCTAGGTGTTAATGAATTTAAAATTAGTACAGCTAGTTTTTCTTCGGGTGTTTATGTTTTGGTTTTGCAAGCAGGCAATTCCTACATACGGCAAAAGTTTTACCTTATAAACAAGTAATAAAAAAAGCCCCATCGATTGATGAGGCTTTTTTATAAGAGATAAAATTTATTATTTCAACTTAAACGCTGCTTTTACTTTAGCCACGTAATCAAGTTTTTCCCAAGTAAACAATTCAACTTTTACAGTTTTTGTTTTACCATCAGGCATTTTAAATGTTTTAGTTACTGTTTCGTTTTTACGGCCCATGTGCCCGTAAGCCGCAGTTTCGCTATAAATTGGGTTACGTAATTTTAAACGCTGTTCGATAAAGTAAGGACGCATATCAAATACGCTTTCAACTATTTTAGCAATTTGACCATCAGTCATTTTTACTTTAGCTGTACCATATGTATCAATAAAAATACCCATAGGTTTTGCTACACCAATAGCGTAAGATACTTGTACCAACACTTCGTTACAAACACCCGCAGCTACTAAGTTTTTTGCAATGTGACGAGTTGCATAAGCAGCACTTCTGTCAACTTTACTCGGGTCTTTACCTGAGAAAGCACCACCACCGTGTGCACCTTTTCCGCCATATGTATCTACAATAATTTTACGACCCGTTAAACCTGTATCGCCATGCGGACCACCAATTACAAATTTACCTGTTGGGTTAATGTGATACGCAATTTTGTTATTGAATAGGTGAGCGTATTTTGGATAATTCTTTTTAACGCGTGGAATTAAAATATCGATAATGTCTTTTTTAATTTTTGCAAGCATTTTGCTTTCATGATCAAAATCATCGTGTTGTGTAGAAACAACGATAGCATCTATACGAATAGGATTGTTGTTATCATCATACTCTAATGTAACCTGCGATTTTGCATCAGGGCGCAGATATTTAATTTGTTTATCTTCTCTGCGTAAAGCAGCTAATTCTAATAAAATAGCATGCGCTAAATCTAAAGCTAATGGCATATAGTTAGCGGTTTCGTTAGTTGCATAACCAAACATCATACCCTGGTCGCCGGCACCTTGCTCTTCTTTTTTCTTTCTATCAACACCTTGGTTAATGTCAGCCGATTGTTCATGAATAGCAGACAGGATACCACATGAGTTTGCCTCAAACATATATTCTGACTTTGTGTAGCCAATTTTACGAATTACTTCGCGCGCAATTTCCTGTACATCTAAATATGCTTTAGATTTTACTTCGCCGGCAAGTACTACCTGACCTGTTGTTACAAGTGTTTCGCAGGCAACTTTACTTTGCGGATCAAACGCCAAAAAGTTATCAATTAATGCGTCTGATATTTGGTCAGCTACTTTATCAGGGTGCCCTTCGCTTACGGACTCAGAGGTAAATAAATATCCCATTTCTATTTGTTAGTTATGTATTAGTTAATTATTAATTTAATTATTGGCGCTAAAAGTACTAAAAGTTTTTAGTCTGTAGGCTTGTTTTACTTAGCCTCGTGAAGTTCGAACTCATAAAACTCCATAATTTGGTTGCAAAGTAGTTTTTTGCAAGCCTCATCTACCTTTGCTTTTGCAACATCTTTAGTGGCAGCTTCTATCTCTAACGAAATATGTTTGCCAATGCGCACGTTATCAATTTCGGGTAATTTTAGGTTTTTCATACTGCTGCTAACAGCTTTACCCTGGGGGTCTAATAATGCTTTAAGCGGCATTACATCTATTTCGGCTATAAACTTCATTGGTTATAAATTAAGGTGCGAATATACTGATTATGCTTATTTAGTTTGACTTGCTTTATTTTTTGTTAGAAAATTATTTATGACACTCATTAAGATATACAATACAATAATTAAAGGGATACCTACAAATTGAAGCGTTATCAGTAAGATTACAGACATAATTAAAAACACATAACGAATTTCGTTACCCGCCCAGCCAAATGATTTGAATTTGAATGAGAAGATAGGCAGTTCAGACACAAGTAAAAACGACATAACCACTGTTATGCCAATAAGCAAATAAGGGTTTAAAATAAAGGAAGCTAAGGCGCTTTCACTTTGCTCATCCCTGCCGATTATTAAGGGCAACGAGCAAATTAAAATAGAATTAGCAGGTGTGTTTACACCTATAAATGATTCTGCCTGGCGTACATCGTTGTTAAACTTAGCCAAACGTATACCAGAGAATACAGGAATTAAAAACGCTATATAAGGCATATAAAGCCAAATAGGTTGATTTATTACAAGTAAGGTTGAAACCTTTAGCAATTGAAACATAACCACCCCCGGCACCACGCCAAAAGTTACCATATCGGCAAGGCTATCTAAATCTTTGCCAATAGGTGAACTTACATGTAATAAACGCGCTGTAAAACCATCAAAAAAATCTAAAATGGCTGCGATGCCCACTAAGTAGGCTGTCCACATTAAATCACCTTCAAATGCTTTTACAATTGCAAGGCATCCGCAAAGCAGATTTCCGCAGGTAATGGCATTGGGAATATTGCGCCTAATTTTGTTCATAATAAAAGCCCAAAGAAGCAAATAATTTTCGGGTTTTCGTAGGTAAAAAATACCAACATTTTTTACTGCAATTGTTAGCAATTTATGAGGAAAAATAGCTTTAATTAAGTATCTTTACTGGATATACAATTATATGGAAGAAGTAGTAAAATCAGCAGAAAATAAATCATACGGAGCCGACAGTATTCAAGTATTAGAAGGCTTAGAAGCAGTTAGAAAAAGACCCGCTATGTACATTGGCGATATAGGCTTTAAAGGTTTACATCATTTAGTGTATGAAATAGTAGATAACTCGATAGATGAGGCACTTGCAGGGCATTGTAAAAACATAGAGGTTTCTATTTTAGAAGATAACTCCATACGTGTAAAAGATGATGGTCGTGGTATCCCAACTGAGATGCACCCAAAAGAAAAAAAATCGACTTTAGAAGTGGTAATGACTATACTACACGCAGGTGGTAAGTTTGATAAAGACAGTTACAAGGTATCTGGTGGATTGCATGGTGTGGGTATGTCATGTGTAAATGCGTTATCTATACACATGAAAACCGAAGTACACCGCGAAGGAAAAATATTTGTGCAAGAATATAGCTGTGGTAAACCTTTGTTTGATGTAAAAGAAGTTGGCACAACTACCGACAGAGGAACTATACAAACCTTTAAACCCGATTTAAGTATATTTATAGTTGGTGAATATAATTTTAGCACCTTGGCAGGACGTATGCGCGAGCTTTCATTCCTTAACAAAGGAATTAGAATTACATTAACCGACGAGCGCCATAAAGACGAAAACGGAGCTTTTGTAAAAGAAGAATTTTATTCTACCCGAGGCATTGTTGAATTTGTTGAATATTTAGATAGCGCTAAAGAACATTTAATTGCTGAAGCCATTTATGTTGAAGGAGAAAAACAAGGCATTCCGGTAGAGGTTGCTATGTTGTATAACACAGGCTATGCTGAAAACATGCAGAGTTATGTAAACAACATTAATACACACGAAGGTGGTACCCACTTAGCTGGTTTCCGTAGAGGGTTAACCCGTACATTAAAAAATTACGCTGAGAAAAATGGTTTACTATCTAAATTAAAAATTGAGATAAGCGGCGATGATTTTCGTGAGGGTTTAACGGCCGTAATTTCGGTTAAAGTACAAGAGCCTCAATTTGAAGGGCAAACAAAAACCAAATTGGGTAACAATGAGGTTATGGGTGCTGTTGATATGGCAATTAGTGAGGCCTTAAATAATTACTTAGAAGAAAACCCGAAACAAGCGCGTACCATTGTAGATAAAGTTATTTTAGCTGCTACAGCGCGCCACGCAGCTAAAAAAGCACGAGAAATGGTGCAACGTAAAAGTGTTATGACCGGTGCAGGTTTACCCGGTAAATTAGCAGATTGTGCTGATGATAACCCAGTAGTTTGCGAGTTATATTTAGTTGAGGGAGATTCGGCAGGTGGAACGGCTAAACAAGGGCGTAACCGTGCGTTTCAAGCAATTTTACCTTTACGTGGTAAAATTTTGAACGTTGAAAAAGCATTAGAGTATAAAATTTACGACAACGAGGAGATAAAAAATATTTTTACGGCACTGGGTGTTTACCGTGGTACTAAGGAAGATGAGCGTGCATTGAATATTGAAAAATTACGTTACCACAAAATTATTATTATGTGTGATGCTGACGTGGATGGCTCTCACATCACTACTTTAATTCTTACTTTCTTCTTCCGTCATATGAAGGAGTTGTTTGAACGTGGTTATATTTATATTGCAACACCACCACTTTACCTAGTTAAAAAAGGAAAAGAACAACGTTATTGCTGGAACGAGCAACAACGTGATGGTTTTGTAAAAGAATTAGGTGGAGATAAACCTGAAAGTGTTGGCATACAACGTTACAAAGGTTTAGGTGAGATGAATGCCGAACAATTATGGAGCACAACAATGAATCCTGAATCGCGCACATTGCGCCAGGTATCGGTTGAAAATGCTGCTGAAGCCGACCGTGTGTTTGCTATGTTAATGGGCGATGAAGTACCACCGCGCAGAGATTTTATTGAGAAAAATGCTAAGTATGCTAAAATTGATGTTTAGTAAATAAACATTAGTAGATATAAAAAGCTCCTTCTAAAGAGGGAGCTTTTTTGTTGTTAGAGTTTTTAAATTAATTTTGATAAGGGATCAAATAATATTAGTTAGATGATAAAACTGCACAGGACAATAACAAGTATTTTAATTACATGTATATTATTTTTAAACGCGAAAATTACCGTCGGGCAATTATCTATTGATAGTGCTAAATTTATTATTAAAAGGTCTGTTGATAATGGTAGAAGTTTGGGAATGGTTGTTGGAATTATTAATGAAAAAGGAAGACAGGTTTTTGGATATGGAAAAATAAATAATAATGGTACTAAACAACCTGACGGTAACACATTATTTGAAATTGGTTCGGTAACTAAAACATTTACCTCTCTTGTTTTAGCAGATATGATAAGTAAAGGGCAACTTAAGCTCAACGACCCAATTTCAAAATTCTTACCAAAAATAGTTAAAACACCTACAAGAAATGGAAAAGAAATTACACTTGCCGATTTAGTAACACATACATCCGGGCTACCATTCGTACCCGATAATGTTGGCCTTCAAAATCCAAGTAATCCATATATAAATTACACAGAAAAGCAACTTTACAATTTTCTATCAAGATACACCCTTACTCGTGATATTGGCTCTAAATACGAATATTCGAATGTTGGTTTTGGGCTTTTAGGACATATTCTAACAATAGTTTCAGGTAAGAGTTACGAAACATTGGTAAAAGAGACTATATGCGCGCCTTTAAAAATGACTAGAACAGTTGTATCAATTACATCTGAATTACAAAAAAATTTAGCAACAGGATACGATGTAAATGAAAAAGCAGTACAGTATCTTGACTTCTCTGTTCTCGATGGATGCGGAGCGTTACGTTCAAATGTAAATGATTTATTAAATTACGCCGCAGCTAATATGGGGTTGATGAGAACAAACTTAGATACCGCTATAGAATTAATTCATAAAACTCACGATTCAAATACTGATGCATTAGGTTGGGGCTTTATTGAAAATAATGGGAAACAAATTTATTGGCACAACGGAGGCACATACGGGTGCTCTGCATATTTCGGGTTTGATTTGAAGAGTAAAACAGGAGTTGTTGTTTTGTCAAATTCAGTTAATAGAATTGATGATATAGCACTTCACATTCTGGATAGCAAAGTACCAGTACTTCATATGGATAAAGTTGTACAAGTATCAGATACAATACTAAAAACTTATACAGGGATTTATAAAAAAGAAGATGGTACAACAAGAACTATTATAAAAAAAGGTAACAATCTTTGGTTCAATTCATATGACCCTAACTCCACACCAAATTTTAGGTCTGGTAAAATGCATTTTACATCTAATACAGATTTTTTCACTTATTTATATCCAACTGAAAGTAGTATTTATTTAGATAGTCTTAATAGAGTGAGTGGATTAAGAATAAAAGGAGGAAATGCTTATGCAAAAAAAGTTGACTCATTAGATTTATCATTTGACGGATTTAATGGCTTAGCTTGGAGCGCACTCGAGGTTAAAGATTATAGTAACGCTTTTTTTTATTTACAACAAGGTTTAAAAAGAGATTCAGCTAATCTTTTTCTTTTAGGAAATCTAGCCCACACTTATTTATTCACTGGTAATTACTCTAAAGCAATTGAAATTTACAAAAAACATATTGGACAAAATCTTCCAAATTATTCATCATGGGTAGGAATGATAATAAGCGATTTTAAAACCCTTAAAGCGGATGGATTACCTGTTGAGCCAATGAATAAAGTGTTAAAGGAATTAGATATAGAGTAAATCATCAACCTAACTACAAAAAAGTTTTAAGCCACTCAACGGCGTCTTCTTTATTTGTAAATATTTTGGTAGGGCGACCGGGTTTATTAAATTTAAGATAAACGCTTCCTATTAGTTTATGCCCTAAACTAACTGCAACATAAGCATCAGCTAAAGATAAGGGGCAGGATTCCTTTTTTGCCCAATAATCACGGACATCATCAGGTGGAATGGCAAACTCATCAAGCGTAATTAATAAAGGGGCTTTTTGGTTGTTCAGCATTTTTGTCATTACCACATTAAATTGCTTCATTGATTCTATATCAAAATTAATGGCACTTGAGGTGTGCGAGTGCAAAATTCCATCACTACGCAGTTTAACTGTAAAGGCTCCGCAAATCTCCCACGCTACAATGCTGACTTCTTTATTTTTTACCGCACTTACCATGTCCTTTTTAAATTCTATACTAAAGATACCACTTTTCTAACAGAAATAAAAGATACAAAAAATAAGAAAATCTTACATCAAAAAACACTTAACAAAACCATGTTTATAAAGTTTATATCTAAAAAAGGTGGAATGAAAAATTTAATTTAACTTTAGGCTGTGAAATTGAACTCAAACATACAGAACCTAAATGATTTTTTTACCAAGAAAACTATTGGTGGAGAAGCCAGCATAAACGATTTGCGCGATAAAGAATTTTCGGGTGCACATATGTCTGCTGAAGAAAAACGTGCTTTACAGAACTACGATAATTATCGTATAAGTTTACTTAACGCACAGGATAGCGACGAAGCTTTTCATAAGGCCTATCGTCAACTACAAGTAATTGCCAATTTAGGTGATTGGAAAGAGTTTCTTAAAGCTGATTACAGCAAATAATTTTTTTTCTTAAAACTGGAAGTAAATAAAGGGCTGCATATCGGCACTCATTGCCTGATACAGTATAAACACAGCAGCTACTACTACTAAACCCATAACAGGTACGGGACTTTTGCTAAATAATGTACGGTATCCATTTTTAAATCTTTCGGGTAACCAATGTATCAGATAACCTGCTAACATAACTAATAAAACAGTTCTGTAGGATACAAGTACAGGCATTAATAAATCTGCCCCAAAGTGATGCTGAATTCTGTCAAATAAGTTTGCAACGGTTTCTAAATCATCGCTACGAAACCAAATGCGGGTAAAACTTATAAATGCTAAAGTTATAAGTACACATAAAATCTTTACAATAAAATTAGTTGAGTTTTTAAAGGGTGAAATTTTTAGCCATAATTTATGAATTACTAAGCCCAAACCGTTTAAGCCGCCCCAAATCATAAACATCCAACTACTGCCGTGCCACAAGCCGCCCAGCAACATAGTTATCATTAAATTTATATTGGTGTTTAGTGTTTTTTTAAAGCCTTCGAAAAAATACATGAGCAAGCCAAATACTAAGGCCAACACCGGCAATAAAATAAACAACCAGGCTACACCGCTCAATAAAATAAATACACTACACAAAATAAAAATGCAGATGTAAGAGCCTACACTGCCTTTACGGTTACCGCCTAAGGGAATGTATAAATATTCTTTAAGCCAACTTGATAAGGATATATGCCAGCGTTGCCAAAATTCACTAGTGCTTTGCGCTTTGTAAGGCGATTTAAAGTTGGTTTTAAGTCGAAAGCCTAACAAGAGGGCAACCCCAATAGCAATATCAGTATAGCCTGAAAAGTCGGCATAGATTTGTAAGGAATAACCCAGTATGCCTAATATAACCTCAACACCACTGTAATAATTCGGGTTTTCAAAAATACGGTCGACAAAGTTTACGCCCACATAATCAGCCATTACTTTTTTTGCCAATCCGTTTAAAATCCAAAACAAGGCCAAGCCAAATTCGGTTTTTAAAAGATTGTAGGGTTGATGTATTTGGTATAAAAACTCGTGTGCTTTTACAATAGGACCCGCTACCAAGTGCGGAAAAAAACAAACAAAAAAACCGTATTCGAAAATGTTGTTTACGGGTTGTACTTTTTGTCGGTACAAATCAATAATATAAGATAACGATTGAAAAGTGAAAAATGAAATGCCTACAGGTAGAATTAACTTATCGACACTAAAGCCCGTACTAAAAAATGAATTACTGAAATGCGAAAAATGATTAAAGAATTTAAAATGTGTGCCAAAAATTTGGTTAGAGCTTTCGGTAAAAAAATACGCGTACTTAAAATAGCCCAACAATAATAGGTTTATGCAAACACTACAAGTAACCGCCAGTTTTTTTATGGCATTTTTTTTAGCATGGTGTATAAGCAGTCCCCAGCAATAATCACTACAAATAGTAAACAGTAAAAGCACAATAAAAACGCCACTTGTTTTGTAATAAAAAAACAAACTCACTAAAAACAAATATACTGTACGCGCTTTACTGAATTTATATAAGAATGAATAGAAAAAAAGTACTACGGCAAAAAACATCCAAAAAAACAAATGGGTAAACAGCAAGGGTTTATCTTGCTGAAAAGAAATAATGTTTTGCAGTATGTTTTGTAAAAATTCGTTCAAAATAAAAGCGTACTAAAAATAGTACGCTTAATTTAATTTACATTATTTGTTACAACTAATTTTAAGACCCGGTGTGTTGATTACTGTTTCTTTTTAAATAAATTAAAGCTGCGCACATTTGAGTTAAATTGGTAACCCACATTTAAAATAGCCGCAATAGTTCCGAATTTATGATTTGCCGTGCCATTGCCTGCATACTGAACAAGACATTGCATATAATCGGCATATGATGCTTTAGCCGTAAGTTCTACACATATGTGATTCCAGAACTGCATTCTAAAACCGGTTTCAACACCTGCAATAACCCCTGCTATGTGCCAGTAGTTATTTAAACGAGAACTAAATACAGTAACATCGGTACGCGGCACAACCATACCGGCACCTGGCTTAACAATAAAACCTATGTTGTGTTTTAAATTTTTACTACTATATAATTTCCAGCGTTTAATAAAATTAAGCATCCAAAAATTTGCTCCATCCGTATGTTCGAAATGAAATTGTTGACGAGTGGGAAAAGAATCGGGATTGCTAATTGATTTACCTGCTACCGAGCCGGTAAAATTTATACCCTGCCCATCCGTTACTACATACTTAGCATGGTCATAACTAAGCTCAATGCCCATATCTTTATCATTATTAAAATAGGCTCCAATTCTAAAATTGAATTGCGGAATAGTCACATTAAGTACATCACTCCATGAGCCTGCAATTTTATCAAAATCAGGGCTATCATGTGCCTTTACATTATGGATAGTAAAATCGTAGGAACTATGTACGGGATCATTTGCACCTGCTGTTCCATTATTTTGAAAGTGGATAGTACTTTTGGTATAAGCCTCGCGGTTATAGCCCCACATGCCATAAAAAGTAAATCGCTTTTTTTTCTTTACTACAGTTGTATCATTTTGTGAGATGGCTGAAAAACAAAAACAAACTAGTAGAATAACTGAAAGTAAAATTTTACGCATAGATAAATTTTTGGGCAAATATCTATAAATTATTTGTTAATTTTTGAGAATAAAAAAGCCACGTGATATATATCACATGGCCTTATAATAATTGATTTTATAATTATCTCATTAATTCAACAAAACCTTTTTTCTCAACTAAATCGGCTTTGCTACCGCAATTAGATTTATATTTTACAACAAAGAAATACGTGCCGTTATCGGCATCGTGTCCACTTTTGGTTTTACCATCCCAAGGCTTGTTATAATCAGTAGCACTGTAAACTAATATACCCCAACGGTCATAAACGGTTAACTCATACGTATCACTTTGTTTATAAATTTGATACTGGTTTAAGGTTTTTGAATAAAAAGGATAGAAGAAATCA
Source organism: Bacteroidota bacterium (assembly GCA_013288015.1). GTDB lineage: Bacteria > Bacteroidota > Bacteroidia > B-17B0 > Aurantibacillaceae > PALSA-968. The sequence goes on from JABDCR010000001.1 coordinate 86,218, forward strand.
TTTCTAGTGTCACCGTTAGGCGAAAACACATTTACTAATTCATCAGGTCTGAATGCGTCATATGTAGTTACAGTAATAATAATTTTACCCGTATCAGGACAACCATTATGTGAATAAGTAACATAATAATTATTTACCACTGATACCGGTACACGAATTGAATCTCCGGTAACAGTTGCACCTGTATTGCTAGGATGCCATACATAATTAACATTACCCGTATCAGCAACAATCAAAGCTAAAGAATCTTTAGGGCAATAGTAAGCAAAGAGGCTATCGTTAGGTAAACGTGGTATATCTTGCAAAGTAAAAGAAACATTATCAATACAATTTCCGTTTTTTATTTCGCAGGTATAAGTACCGGCTTTTAAATTTGATAAAACACTTGACGCAGGTGGAAATGTTGAGTAAGTTGGATTAGGAGAATTAATTGGATTACTTGATGACCAAATAAAAGTGTATTTATCAGGTGTGCCAATAGGGCCGTTTTTTTCGGATACTACACCCACTTTTATTTTAGCTATAGAATCGTGATAGCATTTCAATGGTTCAATTACACTAATAGCACTTGCTTTAAACGATTTAACTTTAATAATATATTGATTTACGCTTAAACAATTGTTAGGGGCTGCTGTGCGTGTTGAATCGGTATAGGTGTAGAAACCGGATACCGTATTTGTAAATACAGGTGCAATAGTAAAAGTAGCAGATGTATTAACACCATAAGGCGCTCCCGGACCTGTCCAACTGTGAGAAACAGTAGGGTTTACTCCATTTATTCGTAATGTATCCATATTACAAACTATATGCGAGCTATCTCTACTTGGAACAACAACTCCATTATTAGCTGTTAAAACATAATTAATTGTATCACTACAAGTTGGGTTTCCGGGTGCACTTATAATCATGGAATAAGTGCCAGTTCCTATATTGTTTAGAAGAATCGGAGCAGATACAGCAGTAGTACCATTAGCACTTAAAGCACCTGCAACCACCCAATTGTACGCCGTATACGTGTTAACAGAACTTGCATTTGTGTATTGAATGCTTCCATTATTACCACCTGCACAAGGTTGCCCAGGAATCATATTATATACTAAGGTAGTTTTGTTTAAAGTTATTTTTAAAGAATCTTCGCAATTAGTTGTTGGATCTTTATAGGTAACTGTGTAATGCTGACCATTAGCTGGATTTGTTAACACGTTGGTTTGTGTAGTAACTGCGGTAAGTGTGTTGCTGTTATCATACCACTGATACAATGAACCGTTTGGTGCAGTTAATGTAGGTTGAGTGCCGCAAAACTGATAAGTTGCAGTTTGTGGGGTTGGATTAATGCTTACAACTTGTACAACGGTATCTTTGGGTGGGCATTGCCCAGTGTTATCAACCACATGCACCGAATAAGAGCCTGGTGGTAAATTTGCAACTACTGTATTTGTACCAAGTGCCCCTAAAGGTCCTGTCCACGTATAATTATAAGCGCCACTGCCTACAGCAACTGCACTAACCGAACCAACTGAACCACCCTTGCAAGTAGATACCGAACCTAAATTTAAAACAATGTTTGACGGTTTAACAACAATTTTAAATTGCGAATTACAACCGGAAGGGGAAACAGCTTTTACAATAAATGTATCGTTGATTTGTGCTGTTGTTGTAAGAGTTTGTGTATTTACACCTGTTCCAGTAGCAAGTGTAGTGCTACTATTTGGGCCATACCATTGGTAACTATTAGGTAAAAAACCACCCGGTGCAACAATAGTTACATTACCATTTGTTGTGCCACAAAAACCAATTACAGAAGCCGCAGAGGAAGGGCTACCACAAAACGCATCGAGATAAGCATAACCAAAGTGAGCGCTAAAAGCACAATCAAATGTTTGAAAAGTAATTGTTACTGTTTGCCCCATATATTGTGTTAGGTCAACCGAAACTGATGTCCATTTTTTATAGTACACATCGGCAAATGCGTTATACGAATCTCCACTATTATGTATATAACTGGTATCTGTGGCAGCTGCATCTGTATTTACATTATATATACCACAAGTAGTTGCACTATCAATTGGGTAACCATACTGATCTTTTGTTGTAATAATAAAGGCAGGTTGATTATTAGGTGTATGACTGCCACCAGCAGGGTTATTTAAAACAACCGCATACTGATACGTAAATAAAGTTGTGGCACTGGTTACCGTAATAGAATAGGTTATACTTTCGGTTTCTCCTCCTGCATTAGCGTTTCCTAAGCGCATTGAAGTTCCACTACCATTAGGAGAAACAAAAGGTATTTCAGAAAGGTGTGTAGTAGGATTGATGGCTAACGAATCATAACCCGAAAGACTTGAAGGATTATTATTTGTAGGCGGCGTGTTCATAATATTATGACGATTGGTAGTTGGTATTTGTGTGAAAGATGAATTATATAAAATAGTTCCCGGGCCTCCGGCGCCTTCTATTAGGGGCGAATTAAGTGGTTGTGGGGCATAACTTACAATTCCGGCAGTATAAGTGTTAGTTCCCCCGAACCAATTATTTACTGTTTCGTCTGCATTGCCGGTGTTACCACTCCAACCGCTAAAATTTAATTGCTGAAAACTTGAATTAGAACAAGTAGAGCTTAATGTTGTGTTATGTTGGTTACCATTTCTAGCTGTGTTAGCATGGTTTGCATCATTATGCGAACCAACCGAAACCTTTACCAGACCTAATTCTTTGGAACGCTTTGCCATGTAGCTACGACGCATTCTATCTATATGTTCGTCGGCATTTAAGCCTTGTTGGGTAAGTTCTTTTCTTACTTTGGCTTCATCAAAACCTTGTAACAAAAGTTTTTGGTCGTCGTTTGTTTGAGCTTTAATTCCTATAAAAATAAAAATAAAAGCTGCTAAAAGTATTTTTTTTATCATGAGTTTAAAATTTCGATGGCTAAAGTAAAAAAAAACTGATAAAACAAAGAAAAAAACTGCTAATTAACAGGTAATTATATGCATGGTTTAAAAAAATAATAGTAAAATGAACTGCATTGTCTTATTTTTGTTTTTTACGCATACACATGACATTATTAGGAAAAGTTATTAAGAAGACGATTGAGATTGGCGAGAAAATTCCTAAACGAAACCGCAATCAGGGTGCTTTTAAAAAGCAAGCAAAAGTATTACGAAGCCTGCTGAAGAAGGCGCAGTTTACGGCTTTTGGCGAACACTATAAATTTAAAGAAATACTGCACGAAACAAATGTGGTAAAAGCTTTTGCACAAAATGTACCTGTACACGATTATAACAATATGTTTAAAAACTGGTGGTACAGGTCGTTAAATGGCGAGCCTTTTGTTAGCTGGCCGGGACCTATACAATATTTTGCCTTAAGTTCGGGCACATCCGAATCGTCAAGCAAGCATATACCCGTTACTAAAGATATGCTAAAGGCCATACGTCGTGTTGGAGTTAGACAAATTTTAAGTACAGCTAATTTTAATTTACCTGAAGATCATTTTAGAAAAGGCATTTTAATGATTGGGGGCAGCACCCATTTAAATTATAACGGTACTTATTTTGAAGGCGATTTAAGCGGTATAACTACCGGAACGATTCCGTTTTGGTTTCAGTTTTTTTATAAACCAGGGCCTCGTATATCGCGTTACACTAATTGGGAAGCCAAATTAGAGGAGATGACTTTGAATGCCAAAAACTGGGACATTGGTATTGTTTGCGGTGTACCCGCTTGGGTGCAAATTTTGTTTGAAAAAATTATTGCCCATTATAAAGTAAAAACCATACACGACATTTGGCCTAACCTCCGCATTTATGTAAGCGGTGGCGTGGCTATCAGTCCGTATGTAAGTTCGTTTGAAAAACTAACTGAAAGGCCGCTTATTTTTATTGATACTTACTTGGCATCGGAGGGTTATATTGCCTATCAAGATAACCAAGACATTGGTGGGCCTATGAAATTGGTGACCGATAATGGCATTTATTTTGAGTTTGTACCGTTTACGGATGAGAATTTTGATGAAGAAGGAAATATTAAAGCAAACCCGCAAACACTTACCATTAATCAGGTAGATGAAGATAAGGAATATGCCTTGTTGCTTAGTACCTGCGCCGGGGCATGGCGTTATTTAATTGGCGATGTTATAAAATTTACCTCGGTTGATGATGCCGAGATTTTAATTGCGGGTAGAACAAAGCATTTTTTGAGCCTTTGCGGCGAGCATTTAAGCGTAGATAATATGAATAAAGCCCTTAGTTTAGCTGCCGCCGAAATGAAAATAGAGCTTAGCGAGTACTGTGTATGTGGCATTAAACACCAACGCCTTTTTGCGCATAAATGGTACATAGCCAGCGATGAAAAAATTGATACCACAGTTTTAAAAACAAAAATAGATGCCCACGTTAAAGTTTTAAATGACGATTATCGTGTGGAAAGAATAGCTGCACTTAAAGATGTTTTTGTGGTTGCCCTACCCCACCAGTTTTTTATAGACTTTTTAGTGCGCACAAAGCCAAAAGTGGGTGCGCAAACCAAATTCCCCAGGGTTTTAAAGGGTAAAGTGCTTAACGATTGGGAAGCCTTTTTGAAGGAAAAAGGTTACGATTGTTAGTTTAACATTAAATTGTTAATAAAATCTTTACAACTTACAAGTTTTTACTATTTTAGCCATCCGCAAAATGGTAAAAGCGCTTACATATATTTTAGTTTACCTTAGTTTAGGAGGTTTTTCGTTTACCAAAAAGGGTGATGATAAGCCCTTGGTAAAGACTACCGCTTGCGATACTTGTGTTACAGCCTTACTAACTAATGATACTATTGCCAAATCAAGCTCAGATGATAAGTCAACTTTAAAATCGGTAGGCAAAGATACCAGCAATGCAACTACTATTAGCGTTAGTTTAATTAAGTCGATATCGAGAGAGGAGTTGGTTTATATGGTTGACAGCATTTTAGATTTAGACAGCATATCGCCTAAAACTATTGAAATGCTTACTTTTTATAGTAACGAGCTTGCAAAACCAAAGGAAGTAAAAGAAATAGAGAAAAAATCTTTAAGCAGTTTGCCTGCTATGGATTTTTACGATTCGTTTGATGAAACAACTTGCTTTGTACCTGTGCCCGAACAAACTTTGCCCGATACACTTAAATTGGTTATTAGTAACGATTCGTTAGGCACTTATTTTCCGCCAACCTGCGGCATTATCACGTCAAACTTTGGTTGGAGAGATAACCGCATGCATAAGGGCATGGATATAAATTTACGCCGTGGCGATCAAATACACGCTGCTTTTGGTGGCATGGTGCGCATTGCACGTTATAATGGTGGTTATGGCAATGTGGTTATTGTAAGGCACTATAATGGATTGGAAACTGTGTACGCGCATCTATCAAAAATAAAAGTTAAAACAGGGCAGGTTGTTATATCTGGTCAGGTACTTGGTTTGGGTGGTGCCACAGGTCATGCAACCGGTAATCATTTACATTTTGAAGTGCGCTTTAAAGGTCATGCGCTTAACCCGGCTAATTTTATTTCGTTTACCGAAAACAAAACGCTTAACGATACACTTATCATTCGTAAATCGAGATACGGTGTGGCGGCGTTTCCATCAAACGCAACGGTGTACACAGTACAACGTGGTGATAGTTGGTACGAGGTTGCCAAACGTTATGGTTTAACTACGCGTCAGCTTGGTGCCATGAATGGAACCGACAAGCGTTTTTATTTACGTGTAGGTCAAAAAATACGCATTAACTAAGCGCAGTTTTTATTCTTCAACTGCTTATCCACAGTCGGCACTTTCGTGCAATAAAAATGTATTTTTGCACAACAATTTTTAAAAAATGGAACTTACAGAACAAGAAATTTTACGTCGTCATAAACTTACTGAACTAAGAAATTTAGGCGTTAATCCGTATCCACCAGAAGAATTTTTGGTGAACGTTACTACGGCCGATATAAAGGAAAACTACGAGCGCGATAAATTAAATTATAAAGACATTAGTATTGCGGGTCGTTTAATGAGCGTGCGCGATATGGGTAAAGCCGCTTTTGCCGAAATACAAGATGCCACAGGACGCATACAATTTTATATTAAACGTGATGAGATTTGTCCGGGCGAAGACAAAACTTTATACGATGCAGTTTGGAAAAAACTGTTAGACATTGGTGATGTTATTGGCCTGAAAGGTTATGTATTTACAACCAAGGTTGGTGAAATATCTATACACGTTACAAACATAACTTTATTATCAAAAGCATTACGCCCTTTACCAATTGTAAAAACTGATGATACGGGTAAAGCGCATGATGTAGTTAGCGATGCTGAGTTTAGATACCGCCAGCGTTATGTTGATTTAATCATTAACCCTACCGTAAAAGATACTTTTGTTAAGCGTACACAAATAATGAACTCTATACGTACTACACTTACTAACCACGGCTTATTAGAAGTTGAAACGCCTATTTTGCAAAGTATACCGGGTGGTGCGGCAGCTCGTCCATTTATTACGCACCACAACGCGCTTGATATGCCTTTGTATTTGCGTATAGCTAACGAGCTTTACTTAAAGCGTTTAATTGTAGGTGGTTTTGATGGTGTGTTTGAGTTTGCTAAAGATTTTAGAAACGAGGGCATGGACAGAACTCACAACCCCGAGTTTACCGTACTTGAATTTTACGTGGCTTATAAGGATTATAACTGGATGATGACTTTCTCTGAAAATCTTTTAGAAAAAGTTGCGATGGATTTATATGGTACAACTTTAGTTACCGTTGGCGAAAAACAAATTGATTTTAAAGCGCCGTTTAAACGCATTACTATGTATGATGCCATTAAAGAACATACCGGCATTGACATTAGTAATATGGATGAAAACCAATTGCGTGATGTTTGTAAAAAACTACACATTGAGGTTACGCCAAGCATGGGTAAAGGCAAACTGATTGATGAAATTTTTGGAGGCAAATGCGAAGGCAATTATATACAACCAACTTTTATAACCGACTACCCGGTTGAAATGAGCCCGCTTACAAAAAAGCACCGCACTACGGCAGGTTTAGTTGAGCGTTTTGAGTTAATGATAAACGGAAAAGAAATTGCTAACGCTTACACCGAGCTTAACGACCCTATTGAGCAACGCGAGCGTTTTGAAGACCAGGTAAAATTACAAGAACGTGGCGATGATGAGGCTATGTTTATTGACCAGGATTTTTTACGTGCGCTTGAATATGCTATGCCTCCAACAGCAGGTATAGGAATTGGCATAGATAGATTAACCATGTTGTTAACCAACAATGTATCTATACAAGAGGTTTTATTCTTCCCGCAAATGCGCCCTGAAAAAACACATGAAGAACAAACCAGTGAAGCATAAAAATAAATTATTTAAAATAAAAAGAGGGTATCAAAATTTTGATACCCTCTTTTATTGAGGTTTACTTAGTGCTATTAATTTTAGCAACTAATTCTTTTTCTAATTCTTCCGATAAAAATAAAGTTGGAGAAGTTGGGTCTATTATTTTTTGTATTCGTGCCAGATTAAATCCTACGCCATTAAACATTATTTCATAATCTATGTTTTTTCGAATACTATCGTACTTATTATAAAGCAATGTAACATCTTCTGCTTCCTCTTTTGTAAAGACATCGGTATCATATTCGCTTTTTGCCACTGATACCACTTCAGACATTAGAGAAATCATTTTCCTTACTTCTTCATCATTTCCCCAATAATTTTTTAAATCCTTTATATTTTTCCTTAAATCTGATTTTGATAATTCATATTTAAAAATAATTTCCTCTGCCTTTCTATGATAGTAATTAGAATATTCCTTCTCTTCATTTTTGGCTTTATCGTTGTCGGCCAATAATGCTCGATGCGCATGAAATCTGCAAGCCAAAATACTTCCTTCAGCAGTAGTAACAAGTCTTATCATTTTGTCACATGTTTCTATTAAATGATTAGAAAGTAGTTTTTTGGTATCTCTTCTTTTTACAATATACTCTCTAAGTAAATTAAGTAAAAAAAGTGAAGCTGCCACATATACAGGTATACCAATAGTCCAATCAATTTCTTTTGGTCCGTCATTCCAGCCATGATGCGTGTGTAATAAAATAAAAAGTGTTTCCATTAACCAAACTTACAAATTAATATATTCAAGTAAGTCGTAAAGTGAAGATTTCTCCCGCCGGTCGAAATGACAAACAGAACCGCAAAACATACCGTAAAAGTGTTGTAACAAAATATAACATATAGGGCTTTTGTTATTATTACAACGGTTATTGTACTAACCCATTACTTGTACTCTGCGGCAAAGTGTCATAATAAAATATATACATAGGGTTTTTATTATTATTATGACGGTTTAAAGTGTTGTAACAATATATATACATATGGCTTTTGTTATTATTATAACGATATATTTAATTTTTTGTACTTACCTATTACTTGTACTTTGCGGCAAAGTGTCATAATAATAACAAAGTGCCTAGCAGTTTTTTTTATTATGACGGTTTTGTACTTAGCTATTACTTGTGCTTTGCGTAAAAAGTGTTGTAATAATAACAAAGTGTATAGCAAATTAGTTTGTTACAACACTTTTGATAGTGCAGCTTGATAAATTCAATGCAAATAAAGATTTCTCCCTGCGGTCGAAATGACATAGCACGAACGAAATGAAACAGTAGATTGCTTCGTTAGCTCATTTTGCTCGTTCCGCAAAACTCCTCGCAATGACAAAACCCTACTTCTTATCCGCAGGAGGTGTGTTTAGTAAAGGGATTTTTATTTTATCTGCTTTAACTAAGCCTTCAAGCACTTCTATATTTATGCCATCTGATAAACCGGTTTTAATGTATTTCTTCTCATACACGTTTGGCGATTTTTCAACCTCAACAAAAGGTTTGCTTTTTTCGAACTGTAAAACACTTTCGGGTATAGCCATTACTTTATCTTTCTTCGCTAAAATAATATCGGCACTGGCACTGTAAGCCGCACGTAAAAAAGTGCTGTTTTTTTCCTTATTCATTGCCGCACGAATTAAAAACTGAATGGCTCCATTTTCGGCTACACCTTTAGGGGCAATATATTCGAGGTTTGCATTAAAGGTTTCATCATCAATTGCTCCAACAGTTAACACCAAAGGCATGCCCTCTTTTACTTTGCCTACTTCGCTTTCATCAAGCTTGCCTTCAAAAATCATTTCGCCCATGTTAGCTACTACGGCAATGGTTGTACCCTCGTTAAAGGTGTTACTTTCAATTACCGAACTACCTTCTTTAATAGGTACATCAAGTACCATGCCTCTAATAGTTGATTTTACAATGGTGTTAGAAGCAGTTTCCATGCTTTTGCTAACGCCCTCTTTTAAAATTTGTAAATTATCTTCGGCAGATTTTAATTCAACCTCAGCACTTTTATATTTTAAATCGGATGGTAAAAAATCGGCTTTAGAAATTACGCCTTGGTCTAACAGTTTTTTATTACGCTCATATTCTAACGTAATATTATCTAAACTTACTTTAGCCTGACTGATACGTGTTTCAGCACTTTGCAAGCTAGCCATGTTAGGAATAATTTTTATGCGGGCAATTACATCGCCTTCTTTAATTTCTTGTCCGGCCACCACAAAAAACTTTTCTACCACACCCGATACGCGCGATTTCATATTTACTTCTTTACGCGGAATGATAGAACCTGTGGCTACTGTTTTTTTAACTACAACGGTATCGAAAGGAGAAACCGTTTGAAAAACTACGGGTGGTGTTTGCGATTTTTGATATAAAAAGAAAATGGTGTATCCAAAAATGGCAAGTACTATAATTAGCAAACTGATTTTAATTATTTTTTTTATCATATATATGGTTTGTTGTTATTCTGTTCTTAATGCTTCTACCGGGTGAATGGCTACTGCCCTACGCGCGGGAATAAAGCCCGCAATTAATCCGCCCACAATAATTACACTTAAGGCTTTCATGGCTATGCCAATATCAACCGTTGGGTTTGTAAACATGGCACCTTCTTCATGGCCAATGGCTGAGTTTAATCCTTCTAAACAATAAATGCCTGCGGTTAAACCTGCATAACCTGCAACGGCTGTTATAAATAAGGCTTCTAATAAAATTTGAGAAACCACATTAATGGGTGTTGCACCAAGGGCACGCTTTACACCAATTTCCTTCGTACGTTCTTTTACTATAATAAGCATAATGTTGCTGATACCAATAACACCTGCCAGCAAAGTTCCTATACCCACTACCCACACTAAGGCTTCAATGCCATTAAACAAGCCGTTAAGTTTACCAAACTCAACACCCATGTTCCAATGCCCGATAGCAACTTTATCATCGGGGGCAACTTTATGTCTTTCCTTTAAAAGTGCTACGGCCTCTTCCTCTGCTACCTCAGCCGGAACATTATCTTTTGCTTTTATGGCAAACCAACCCACTTTGTTTACGTAGTTAAATGCTTTTTGAAAAGTAGTAAAGGGTAAATAAATAGTTTGCGCATCTTCTTGCCCATCTTGTCCACCTTGATTAGGACGCGTTAAACCAACTACCATAAAGTACACCCCATTAATGCGAATGTACTGCCCCATTATTTCTTCGCCTTTTTTAAATAGAATTTCTTGCACGCGCGGACCAATGACACAAACTTTTCTACGGTCATCAATGTCTTTTTGATTAATGAAACGCCCTCTTACAATATCCTTTTTTATTACTTTAATAAATTCGGGATACTGCCCCATTACATTAAAGCTTCCCGTTTTTAAACCTCTTATAACATTGTTGCCCTGCTTAAAACCACCTAATTGGTTTTGCGGACAAACGATATCCATGCTGGGAGATTTTTTTAATGCCTCTACATCATTATCATCATAAATAAATGTACGACCTGATTTTAATCCTTTATAGGGTTTGGTGGTAGGCTGTGTCCATAAGAAAAAACTATTGGTAGCCAAACCGCCAAAGCCATCCATAATGCCATGCCTTAAACCATTGCCTGCACCCAACATAATAACCAACATAAAAATACCCCAAGCCACCCCCAACATAGTTAGTGAGGTGCGCAACTTATTTTTTTTAATAGTTGCAAAAATTTCCTGCCAATTATCTCTGTCTAAAACACTCATTTAAAAAATTAATCTTCTCGTAAAGCAATTACCGGTTCTATACGTGCCGCACGAATGCTTGGAATTAAACCAGCCACAGCACCCGAAAAAACCAATAACACGGTAGCAAAAACGGCTAAGCCAAAATCAATTTCGGGGTCTTTAAAAAATTCGCTGTTAACCCCAATTTTACGCATGCCCTCAATTAAGGCAACGCCCAATACTAAACCTATATAGCCTGCGGTGCCTGTTATAAAAACACTTTCTAAAATTATTTGACTAACGATTGAATAAGGCGTTGCACCCAAAGCTTTACGAATGCCTATTTCTTTAGTGCGTTCTTTTACAATTATCATCATGATGTTACTAACGCCTACAATGCCTGCTATTAAAGTAAATATACCAATGATGGTCACAAATATTTTTATGCCATCTAACATGCCCATAGTACGCTCGTACTGCACATTGTTATTATAAACCCCTAAAGCATCTTCATCCTTAGGATTAAAATTATGTTTTTTTGCCATTAGCTGACGTAGCTCTTTAGCTATCTCTTCGCTACGCTCTATGCCTGCACTTCCGGTAGTAAACCACATTACATCTACATAATTTTTTCCGTTCCATGCTTTTTGTGCGGTTGTTATGGGTATATAAATTCTATTATTATCGCCATTGCCCGGGTCATCAAAAACACCTGTTACCATATATTTTGTTCCGCCTACATCTATATATTTACCAAGCGGATCTTCATCTTTAAATAAAGCTTCGGCAACCGGTTTACCAATGGTGCAAACCTTGCTATACTGATTAACATCGAACATATTAAAAAACCTGCCTTTGATGATAGCAGCACGTTCCAAAATTTGGTGGTCGGGCATTACAGGGCGGACTAAAAAACCTGCATGTTCTTTTTTATACGAAAGTGTTTTGCTTTCTCTATGCTTATACAGGGCCGAAGCATTATCAATTTCTTTTATTTTATCTCTTATTAAATCATAATCCTCATTGGTAAGTTGTATCTGACGATTAGGTTTTAAACCGTTATATGCCATTGATGTGTTACCACCCTCGATATAAATACTGTTAGCGGCATCGTTACCAAACTGACTTTGCGCACCATTGCGTAAACCATTGCCCGCACCCGATAAAACCACCATAATAAAAATACCCCAAGCCACGCTAAAGGCCGTAAGAAACGTGCGCAATTTGTTTTTGCCTATGGTTTCAAATATTTCTTGCCAGTTATCGCGGTTAAACATTTTTTATTTTATAGTTTTCTACTTCCATTTCTTCAGTAACAATAAGTCCGTCTTTTAAACGAATAACACGGTCGGTCATTTTACTGATATCGGTTTCGTGGGTTACAACAACTAAGGTTATGCCCTTAGCGTTTATATCTTTAAATATATCCATCACTTCTAAAGAAGTGGTAGAATCTAAAGCGCCGGTAGGCTCATCAGCAAAAATAACTTTGGGCTGACCAATTAGAGCACGTGCAATTGCTACACGTTGTTTTTGACCACCACTTAACTCGCTGGGTAAATGGTTGGCCCACTCTTTTAAGCCCACTTTATCTAAATATTCTAAAGCCAGTTTGTTACGCTCTTTACGAGAAACTTTTTGATAGTAAAGAGGGAGTGCTACGTTTTCCATAGCATTTTTAAAAGAAAGTAAATTGAAGGATTGGAAAACAAAGCCTAAAAATTTATTACGAATATGTGCGGCTTGTGTTTGCGAAAGATTTTTAACCAGCATACCGTTTAGGAAATACTCGCCACTATCGTAATTATCTAAAATACCGAGTACGTTTAACAAAGTTGATTTACCCGAACCTGAAGAGCCCATAATGGAAACAAACTCGCCTTCTTTAATGTGCAAATCGATGCCCTTAAGCACTTTAAACTCACTTTTACCCAGGTGGTAAGACTTTTGTATGTTGTTTAGTTTTATCAAGTGTCCTAATTTAGTTCAAAGTTACAGTAATTAAACAGCAAAGGATGTCCGCCTGCAAAGGAAATTTTGCGCTGGTACTATTTTTAACTGCTTTTTTGTAGGGCTAGATTAATAACGCAAAAAATTAATCTAAAGTATGTTTGATTAATTCGTAACCTGCATCAGGTTTTAGGTGGGGTTGTTTGTAGGCTTCAACCGCCAAAACATCGCAACGGTTGTTTTCTACATTATCGGCGTGGCCTTTTACCCATTTGAATTTTACATGGTGTTTTTTGTAGAGTGCTAAGAACCTCAGCCATAAATCGACGTTCTTTACGTTTTTGAAATTCTTTTTTATCCAGCCCTCTATCCATTTTTTTTCGATAGAATCAACTACATATTTTGAATCGGAATAAACAATAACATGGCTGCCCAAATTCTTTAAATGCTCTAAGGCAACAATAACCGCCATTAATTCCATGCGGTTATTAGTAGTGTGTTTAAACCCTTCGCTAATTTCTTTGCGTTTGTCTTTATACAACATGACTACGCCAAAGCCACCCGGACCAGGGTTTCCGCTGGCAGCACCATCGGTATAAATATGAATGGCATCGCCCAAAATCAGATGCCGCTGTTAGTTCTGAAAATTTTAACCGCAATGGCTAACAGAATAATGCCAAACACTTTACGCAGAATGGCAACACCACCTACACCTAAAATACGTTCTAAGTGTTTTACATTTTTTAAAACTATATACACAATGCCCACATTAATTACAATGCCAATTAATAAAGAGACGGTGTTATATTGAGCGCGCATGGAAAGTAAAGTAGTAAGTGTACCTGTACCCGCAATTAAGGGAAAAGCAAGCGGCACAACCGATGCCGTTGATGTTACTTCTTCCTTATAAAGGCGGATGCCTAAAATCATTTCGAGGGCGATAAAAAATATGACCAATGAACCTGCTATAGCAAAATCGTTGGTAGTTAATCCAATCAGTTCTAAAATAGATTTACCGGCAAATAAAAACACTACCATAATGGCTAAAGAAACCAAAGAAGCTTTACCCGATTGTAACTCGCCCGTAGTTTGACGCAGATTGATAATAATAGGAATAGAGCCTACTACATCAATAACGGCAAACAGCACCATGGTAACAGTGGCTATTTCTTTTATATCAAATACAAAATCCATAGGTTATTATTTAGTGTTTTACTTTTTCCAATTTCATTAAATCCTGTCCGATATCTTTTCTATAATTCTTTTTATCGTATGAAATTATTTCGGCATTCTTCATGCTTTTACCTATAGCTTCTTCCATACTATTACCGAAAGAAGTAATAGCAATTACACGTCCGCCATTGGTTACCACGTTTGTACCATCCAGTTTTGTACCTGCATGAAAAATAATGCTATCATGTGTTTTATCTAAACCTGTGATGGTTTTATTCTTTTCGTAATCTTCGGGATAACCACCCGACACCAACATTACTGTTGTTGCAATGCGTTCATCAACTTCTAATTTTATGTTGTGCAAATTTTCGGTAGCAACGGCTTCAAACAACTCCAACAAATCGGTTTTTATACGAGGGATAACCACTTCGGTCTCAGGGTCGCCCATGCGGCAATTATACTCAATTACCTGTGGCTCACCATCGCAATTCATAAGTCCAATAAAAATAAAACCTTTGTAAACAATGCCCTCTTGCTGCAAACCTTTTAAAGTTGGTATAGCAACACGCTCTTCTACTTTCTTAATAAAATCGGCATCAGCAAATGGTACCGGACTAACCGCACCCATGCCACCCGTGTTTAAACCTACATCGCCTTCGCCAATGCGCTTATAATCTTTTGCGGCAGGAAGAATTTTATAATTTTTTCCATCCGTTAAAACAAAAACAGAAAGCTCTATGCCTTTTAAAAATTCTTCTATCACCACTTTTGCGGATGCGTTACCAAACTTTGCATGGGCAAGCATTTCGGTTAACTCCTTTTTTGCTTCATCTAATGTATTTGGTATAACAACGCCTTTACCAGCAGCCAAGCCATCAGCTTTTAAAACATAAGGCGGACTTAGGGTTTCTAAAAATTTTAATCCTTCTTGTAATGTATCTTTATTAAATGTTTGGTAACGAGCCGTTGGTATTTTATGACGAATCATAAACTCCTTAGAAAAATCTTTGCTACCCTCTAATTGCGCCCCTGCTTTTGATGGCCCAATGATGGCGATATCTTTTAGCACCTCATCATTTTTAAAAAAATCGTAGATGCCTTTTACCAAGGGGTCTTCGGGGCCAACCACCACCATATCAATGTTATTTTTCCAAACAAAATTTTTAATGCCTTCAAAATCAGATGCAGAAATATCAACGTTAGTACCGCAAAGACTTGTACCCGCATTGCCCGGTGCAATGTATAAGTTTTCTAGTTTTTTACTTTGAGATATTTTGTACGCAAAAGCATGCTCTCTACCGCCATTGCCTAAGATTAAAACGTTCATGCGGTAAAATTAAAACTTTATTAGTTATAGGCAGGATAATAAATTGACTAATCTACCTCTTTAATAAAAGAGACTTTTGCTGCCTGGTATTTTGGTTTCATAACCCATTGTTTAAAATTAACCATGGTGTTAAAAGGCCCTTCGGTTACCACCAAGTTTGCTACCCAGGCAGGGATAGCACCACTTGGGTTTACCAATAAACGATATTCTATCTCGACTATGCCATCTTTTAAAGGGGTTAAAACCCATGAAGCTTCTAATAATTGAATGCGTACAAAACCCTTAACATTTGGAATGAAATTAGGGCTTTCTGAGGATTTAATAGTAATTATTTTAGTAGTTTCATCTTGCGATAATGAAGTGGTAATTACAAAATCGCGATTATCTAAAGGCCACGGAACTAT
>JABDCR010000002.1 GCA_013288015.1 Bacteroidota bacterium
CAAAAAATTAGAAACCATTTTAAATAACAAATCAAAAAAATGAAAACAGTAGTTATCGGAGAATCATCAGGAGCAACAATGGAAACTATTATGAGTGTTTACCCAAGACATAAAGCCATTGTGGATAAATACATTGCCCAGGGAGTAGTTATTGGAATAGGCCCATTTAGTGATAAGGGAAACATGGCAATATTCAAAACCCGTGCGGCAGCTGAACAATTTGTAACCGAAGACCCTTTCATACTTGAAGGACTTGTAAAGTCATTTGCAATTAAGGATTGGAATGATACTATGTTGCCAGGATAATTTAGATTCAATACATAAAAATGGAAAACAAAAATTTCACAGCAACCTTAGAAGTTGCAAAATCTCCGCAAAGTGTTTTCAAGAGCATTACTAACGATGTTGTCAAATGGTGGGGTGGTAAAGACCTCAAGGGAAATAGCACAAAATTAAATGACGAGTTTATCATTAACCATCCCGGTGCCCATTATTCAAAACAGAAATTAGTTGAAGTTGTTCCCGGTAAAAAAATCGTATGGCTTGTTACTGATAGTACACTGTATTGGTTAAAAAAGAATCAGCATGAATGGGCAAACACAAAGATGATTTTTGAGATAAGCACCAAAGGGGGTAAAACTATTCTTCACTTTACACACGAAGGGCTTGTTCCCGAAAAGGAGTGTTATGCTATGTGTGAACAGGGTTGGAATATGGTTATTAAAGACTACCTGTTCAACCTTATCACTTATGATAAACCACACTTTTAAATTACAACAACAAATAAAAAAAAGGAAAATGAAAGATTTTAATAATAGTGTCTCTGCAAAAATTAGCGCGAGCGAAGCAATCAAAAAGATTAGCAACATACCTGAGTGGTGGGGAGTAACCTTTAGTGGAAGCTCCAAAAAACAAAATGATAAATTTACTGTAAAGATGGGAGGGGATTCTTTCTTCAACTTTACCATAACAGAATTAATTCCCGGTAAGAGAGTTGTGTGGTTAGTTACAGATTGCAATATGCCTTGGTATTCTGATAAAAAGGAATGGGCTAACACAAAATTAATTTTTGATCTCTCTGAAAATAATGGAGTAACCACGCTGAATTTTACACATGAAGGCCTTACACCGGACGTTGAGTGTTACAAGGCTTGTGAAACGGGTTGGACTCATTGGATCACAACAAGTTTATTATCCTATTTTACTATCGGAAAAGGAAATTTCAATCAACCTAAATAAGATTTAAAATATGAAACAACAAAAAGACTTCAGTTACAGCTTTACAGTAAAAGCTTCAGCAAAAGATGCTATGAAAATGATTAGTAAAGTTGATTTATGGTGGGCCATAAAATTTAAGGGTAAGGCAGCTAAACTAAATGATAAATTCTCGGTTTACTTTGGCGGCCCGAAAGACACCTTCGTAGATTTTAAAATTTCAGAGGTAATCCCGGAAAAGAAAATAGTTTGGCATGTAACAGATTGCAATCTTCATTGGATAAACGATAAGAAAGAGTGGAAGAATAATGAAGTTATTTGGAATCTTTCTGAGAAGGAAGGAAAAACTACCATTGATTTTGTCCATAAAGGCATGACCCCTGAAAGCGAATGTTACGAGAGCTGCAAACCGGGATGGACGCATCACATCAAAGACAGCCTCGTAAACCTAATCGAAAAGGGTAAAGGTTTTCCGGAATAATTACGCCAAATAAAAAATTAAATAAACATTAGATTTTTGTTGTCATATATACTATATTTGCGACAACAAAAATAAATAAAATGAGAAAATTAGAATTTGCATCTCTTCAAGTAAGAGATTTAGAAGTATCAAAAGCCTTCTACACAAACAAATTAGGATTTGAATTATCCGAAATGTCAAATCAATATGCTTGTGTTTTTACGTACAACAAAGGCGAAGCAAGTTTTGCTATAAGAACACCCATGGGGAACATAGACGGCAAAGAACTTGGTGTTGGTGCTTCACTTTGGTTTGCTATTGATGAAAAAATTGAAGAACTACAAAACCAATTGACAGTAAAAGGAGTAAACCTTATAGGATCAATAAACAATACACCTTTTGGTAAAACACTGATGGCAAAAGACCCCGATGGTTACATTATCACATTTTTGGAAACAAACTAAAAAAATACTTTAACATCATTATGCCTAAAGAAATTGAATTCCATTTTAAAAGCCCAAACGATAGCCCCGGTTATTTGCTTGGACAACTAACTATGCTATGGCAGCGTAAAATAAAAAAGGTTTTAGATCCTTTAGACCTGACTCAAACGCAATTTGTATTGTTGGCAGCATTAGGCTGGCTTTCAAAAAAAAATAAATCTGTTACACAAGTTGACATTGCCAATCAAAGTAATGCAGACAGAATGATGGTATCAAAAGTATTGCGAACCCTGGTAGAAAAAGGATTTATAACACGACAAGAACACAAAACCGACACAAGAGCGAAAACGATTCGACTGACTACTAATGGTGAAGTTATTTTACAAAAAGCACTCACTGAAGTAGAAAATGCTGACTTAGATTTTTTTGCTGCATTAGATACTAAACTTTCTTTATTCAATAAAAACATGGTGCAACTTATTGATAAGAACAGCGAATAAAAACAATGCAACTATCAACACCTACCATTAATGGCGTGGATGAGTTAATAGAAAGTTTTGTGTCTTTAAACACCCTTTCGTGGTTATATGCTAATTAAAAAGATAATTGCGTTGTTTTATGTTTTTCTAAGTTTTATTGCCTTTTCAGGACAAGCTACCACACATAAGCCACATTCATGACATAACTCAGGTTTTACTACATAAGCTTTATTATTTCCATGAACCCTTGTTTTTATTTTTCCGATAAAAGAAAGTGATTTAAAATCATTCTCGTTTATTGGTTTCATTTCAAACACATCATACGGGCAAACTTCTATGCATGGCCCTTTTGCCTCACATTTATTAAAATCGACAACAGGTATAAGTTGCCCCGTTTCTTCTTTACAGTTGTCTTTTGTAAGTTCTTTCATTGAAACAAATCTAATTTAATTGCACAGCAAATAAAAAAACTAATAGGTTACAGGCACTTCTTGGTAGGTAAACGACGGGATAAGGTAGGTAAAGGATATACTTTCTTTCAAACATTGAATTTATCGGCACTAATCCAGTGTTAAGCTTTGTTCAACCTGGTCAAAAAATCCATGTTGCTCTTGTTGTCCATTACGCATACCGTATTAAAGCGATCCCTACTTTTGAATTTATAAATAACATACCATGAAAAACAACAACCACTCCTTTGTTAAAACCGACCGCTTAAGAAAAAATTCTCAACCGTTTAAAAAGGTTGTCTGTATAATCTTTTAATGTTGCTTAATTTTATAATAATAAACTAAGATGTATGACGGTTATCACTTCTTGCATTTAATAATTATACAAAAAATGAAAAAATCTTACATATCTTTTTATAGAATTTATGTTACCAACTGATTAAATTATTGGGTTCGCTAGTTTGATATATTTTAATTGTTTAATATTGTTAATATACTAATCCATAAACACCCTAAAAGAAAAACTATGGAAACAAAAACGACCTCAAAGTCGCAAGTGCCAAGCACCGACTTACATTGTGTAAACACACACACAAATAATTCAAAATTTAATTCGAACCACAAATCAATGTTTATGAAAAAACTAACTACACTTCTTGCTGTTTTCTTTTATTTAAATAGTAATGCCCAAGTTATTACTACTGTTGTGGGAACAGGTGTGGCAGGTTATAGTGGCGATGGAGGGCAAGCTACGGCAGCATTATTAAACAATCCTACAAATGTAGTTTCAGATGCGGCAGGTAATTTATATATAGCCGATTGGAGTAACAATGTTGTACGTAAAGTAAACCCTTTGGGAATTATAAGCACCTATGCAGGAAATGCAAGTGCCGGATTTAGTGGTGACGGTGGCCCTGCTACCGCTGCACAGTTATTCCAACCGGAAGGAGTTGCTTTAGACGCATCGGGTAATCTTTATATTGCGGATAGAGTAAATAATGTAATTCGTATGGTAAATTCAGCAGGTATAATTAGTACCATAGCAGGAACACCTCATTCAGCAGGTAATGGTGGCGACGGTGGGCCGGCAATGTCTGCGCAGTTAGTAGGGCCAACAAGTGTTGCCGTAGATGTTTTCGGAAATATCATTATCGGAGACGCTGATAATAATACAGTAAGAAGAATTTCTACAGCCGGGATTATCTCGACTATTGCAGGTACAGGAACCCAAGGCTACGCGGGAGATGGTGGACAAGCAACAGCGGCTTTTTTAAACCAACCTTATGGAGTTGGAGCAGACATGGCGGGGAATGTATATATAGCCGATTTTGGCAATGCTGTTATACGTAAGGTAAATTATTCAACTGGTGTAATAAGCACGATAGCTGGTAACGGAACAAGTGGTTATAGCGGAGATGGAGGACAGGCTACAACAGCTTCTCTTTATGGTTCAAGTGGTGTAGCAATTGATGCAATGGGCAATTTATTTATTGCAGATGATGGTAATCATGTAGTTCGTTTAGTAAATACAACAGGTGTTATAATTACTTATGCAGGAAATGGAACAGCAGGATATAGTGGAGATGGTGGCCCTGCTACCTCTGCTCAATTAAATTATGATTTTGATGTTTGGGTTGATGGAAATGATAATTTGTTTATTGCTGATTTTGGAAATAATGTAATACGCAAAATCTCACAGAATATCCAAAGCGGTCAAAGTCTTATTGGTTCTCCTTCTATTGTTGGTGCCGGGCAAGATATTGTTTTATTTGCAGGAGGAACAAATAGATTTGAGGCCCAACCCGGTGCAATTAGTTATTTATGGAGTCCTACAACAGGGCTGAGTAATGATACAATTTCGAATCCTTTTGTTACGGTGGATACTACAACTACTTACACAGTTAGGATACAAACAAGTTCAGGTACAAATTATTATACAGTACGTGCGGTAGTAATACCGCCCGCCCCTTCAAGTGCAGCTTCATGCGCTAACTGGGTACCTAATGGAGATTTTGAAACGCATGCTGGTTGTACACATGATATAAGTAACCTTAGTTTTCAAACAAATTGGTGGAATGCAGGAGGTAGTTGTGATTTCTATACAGCTTGTAATACTGCTGAGAGTGGTAATGCTTGGACAGGCATTCCTTGGTCGATTAACTATGTAGAATATCCAACAAATTGTATGGGAAATCAAAACTCCTCGCAATATGGTAATTCATATGCTGGATTAATTGATGCGGCGTTTTCATCACAATATCCTAATTTTGAATACACACAAACACAATTAGCCTGCCCCCTCATAACCGGACAAGATTATAAATTATCTTTTGATGCCAGTTGGGCAACTCAAAGTAATTTTTTTTGTGGAAATATAGGAATGTATGTGAGTACAAATGCTGTATCAGCTTCTCCAAATGGTTCTCAGATTGTTGCCACTCCTCAGGTTGATGGTACTTGCGGAGCAACTTCAACTTGGACAACATTTACAAATACATATACCGGTGCTGGAGAACAATATGTAACCATTGGTAATTTTGATGTTAATGCTGCCAGTCAAGGCGTTTGCGCAAGATACAATACTAATACTTTAGCAGAGCCCCCTTTTACAATAGCCAATCCACCAGAAGATTTTACATATGATTACCTTGATAATGTAATTATAACTCCTATCCCTCCAACAGTTTTTGTTGAACATAATGGCGGAACATACTGTGCAGGTACACCTACTACATTTACATTTGGCGAAACCGGCTCGCCTGCAAATTTATGTACATGGACAGGTCCATTTGGTTATACCGCGACAGGTCAAACTGCTGTAGGAACCGCTCCTTTAAATGCAGGCACATATACCTATACATTAACGGTAAATCTTGGAGCACAATGTTCAATATGCAGTGATTTGACAAGTACTTTATCGATAACTGTATTGCCGACCGTTTCAGGTGGACCTAACTTAACTGTTACAGTAACGCCAAATCTTACTTGTGTAGACCCAAATACTAATCTAGGAGGAGTTTCGTTTCACGCCACAGGAGGAGGAAATGTACCCGGAAGTTATATTTGGAATCCAAATACAACAGTGTATTTTAATGCTTCACACTCTTATGCTCATGCTAATCTTCCTGCGGGTGTTTATACAGCTTCTGTAACAATAGCTTCAGCCTCAGCTGGAACTTGTAGTGGTGCAGGAACGGCTACTTTTACAATTCTTCCTGCTCCTGTTTTTACTGTTACATCTAGTAACGACCCTATTTGTATAAATAGAACTAGTACAACATTAACAGCCTCAGACCCCAATCTTACTTATTCATGGACACCAGCAACTAATTTAAGTGCTACTACTGGTGCTTCAGTTATTGCTAATCCAACTGTTACAACTACGTATCAAGTGGTTGGAACAAATACTGTAACCCAATGTACTAAAACCGAAAGCATACAAGTTCGTGTAATTAGTCCGCCAAACCTTATTGTTGCCTCTACAACTATTTGTGCGGGTAACGTAGCTACGCTTAATCTTAATTCAGGTAATTACTCTCATGATTTTACGATTTATTCTCCATCTCAAATAGATGCCTTTCCTAATACTTCAGGAATGTTAACTTATACAACGGCTCCGACAACAACAACGGTTTACACAATCACGTCAGGAAATAGTCTTTTTCCTAATGTATGTTTAACAACTAAAACCGTTACGGTTACTGTTATACCACTACCTATTACAGGGGTAATAGCGTCACCAACGGTTATTTGTGCAGGTCAAGTAGTAACTTTTACTGCGCTAGGTACGGCTACGACATATTACTGGTCTCAAAATAGTACACATACATATACTGCCGTTGCAGCACCTAGTGGACCAACTACTTATACAGTTAGAGGAACAGTGCCATTTGGATGTACTAATTCGGCAACCATTACAATTAATCCGTTGCCATTACCAACTATTACAGTTACGGCAGCACCAGCTGTTGTTTGTACAGGCGGCTCAACAACTTTAACAGCTAATAGTGCCAGTGCTACAAATTATACATGGACACCAATTTCTACCTTAAATACAAATATGGGGAATCCCGTCGTAGCTACTCCTACAAGTAGTCCTACCACATATACAGTTAAAGGCACAGATGCTAATGGTTGTATCGGTGAGGCTACACAAAATATTACAATTGTGCCATTTCCTAATGTATCAATAACGTCACCAACTCATACTATGTGTGCGGGTGCTACAGCCACACTTACAGCTCATTCAACCGGAGCTGGCGCAGCAACAAGTTATTCTTGGACACCTGATTTGGGATTAGGTAGTGTTACAACGGGAAGTGTTGTAACTGTTACACCAAGCGTAACTACGGTATATACTGTTACAGGAACTTCTGCCGCAGGCTGTAGCAGTCAGGCAACTTTTACTTTAAATATAACTCCTGCACCTACTATTACTATTACTCCTTCTTCAAATCCGGTTTGTGTTGGTACAGCCGTAACACTTACAGCATGTTGTGCAAGTAATTATTCATGGACTGCAAATTATATTATTGCGACAAACCCCCATGCTGCTGTAATTACTACCGGAGTTTTTGGAGGGGCAGGTATAGAGAATTATTATGTTCATGGTACTCAAAATGGTTGTTCGGGTTATTCAACTATTACCCTAACTGTGGTTCCATCTCCAACGGTTTCTATTTCAGTTTCTTCAACAGGAAATTGTTCAAGCTCAGCAACGAATACTATCTGTGCAGGAGATGCAGTTACGTTAAATGCCAATTCAAGTACAGCCATTAGTTATTCTTGGAATCCCGGAAGTTTATCAAGTGCTGCTATTACAGTTACACCAACCGTAAGTACTACTTATACGGTAAATGTTTCTGATGGTGTTTGTTCAAGTGTTACGGCAACAACTAATATTCATGTTATAAATTGTAATGCAGGTATGGCTCATTTACCGTTGCGTGGAACAACTACAAGTGGAACTACCTATGTAGTTACAACCCCTCTTACATTAACGGGTAACCTTACTATAAACGGAAGTATAGTAAATATGGATGCTAATGTTAGCATTACGGTTCCAACAAATATCACTTTAACTATAACCAATTCGCATTTAAAAGCGGTATCTAATACTATGTGGCAGGGAATAATTGTACAAGGAGGAGGGACAGTTGTAGTAAACCAAAATAGTATGATTGAAGATGCGGTTGTAGCTATAGATAACGGTGGCCAATCAAATGCGGTTAGCATAAATTCCCCTTCAAACATTAGGGTGAATGGTGCAATTTTTAATTGCAATCGCACAGCTATCCGTAATGCGTTTTACGAAAGTAGTACATTGTCTAATTATAATAATAATAGTTTTTCGGTTGTTGATGCAGTTGTAACTTGCCGTTGTGGCATTAGTCAATCAGGTGGTACATCTACTTTAACTTCATATTCAGGTGGTGGTTCATTAGTAAGCCCTACTATAAATGATTTTTATAGTGTAGCTAATTTTACTTCATCTACTTTAAAATATCCGTATACAGGTCAACCTGCTTTTGAAGGTGTTCATTTGGAAAGCGATGGACGTCAGGTATCTCAAAGCCCACAAAATTTTATTTACCCGATTGGTGGTGGTCAATTAGTTTTGTTTGATAACCTTACATATGGCATTAATGCTATTAATGCTACGTTTAAAGTAAGTAATGCTGCTTTTCAAAGCCCTGATTTAGCAGGCAATGGCGGGCCATTTAACTTACCTACTGTTGGCGGATACGGAATAAATGCCATCAACAACAATCCTGATTGGTATAATGGCATTTATGTTTCTAACAATCAGTTTATAGGAATGGTAAGAGGGATAAATAATGTCAACTACTTTGATATTGATATAAATACTAACACACTGTTTAGCCAACAGGTAGTAAATTCAAATTCCGGTACACCTTTAGTTCCACCTGCCGGAGATTATGGTATGTTTATAAAAACGGTTCGCTTTATAAAAGCCAATGCAAGTAATAATAATATTGCAAACATTAATAATTGTATTGATTTTGTTATTGATAAAAGCCTTGGTTATAACGGAGGAAACGGAGAGTATGTTGGGCCATTGACTTTTACTGCTAACACTTTTGCAGACCAGTTTTCTACTACAAATTATAATAACCGATATATAGGAAACGCTATTGTAGTTGATAATGTAATTACACCGCCAACTTCAGTTAGCCCTATTGTAGGTTCAAACACACACATACTGGTGCAAGGCAATAACATTACAAATGCGTATCGCGGTATTTTGATGCGTAATCAACAGTATCAGGAAGTGCGTGATGAAAACAATACAATTAAAATGAAAGCCGAGCCTAACCATTTTGCAACTGTAACAACGCAATACGGTATAGAACATAGTAATGTTTTATATGGGGGAAGCGGTAGTGGCTACGGTGATGATATACACCAAAACACTATTAATGGTTTTTTTGCAAATAACTTTACTACTCCGGGTGATTTTGAACCTAAAAAAGCTATATGGAGTAATTTTTGCAGCAACCATTATGTAACTTGTAATAATGTAAGTAATGCAGGCAGAGGTTTTGAATTTTCGAGTACACATACTAAACTGTTTTGGGAAATAAATGCAATGAACACTTGTGGCGAAGGTTATGCTTTAACCAGTAATGGCGTAATTGGCCCACAAGGCAATGGTAGCGGAGCAAGTGATAACCAATGGAATAATAGTGGCTTTTCTGATACATATACAGATGCTAATAGTTTGCCTAGCGCTTCTGTTTTATATGTACAAACTAATGCGCCATATAACCCATTGATTAATGCTTCACCTGTCGGTACTCCTTATTCAAGTTTTTTTGGGACATTAATTACCACTAGTAATGCATCTTCATATAATTGTTCACCCCCACCTATGAGGGTAGTAAACCCTACTATGGGTAATGCAACGGCAAGAACAACACAGCACAATTCAGTAGCAAGCACTAACAGTCAGTTAAATATGCTTGAACAAATTGTACAGGATAGTTTGCCTTACCCAACCTACGTAGCAGAAAATACATTTATAAATAAAAACAATGTGTTCCGTATGATTAAGCAGGATACTACCCTGTTGGATAGCTCTGCCATACTTGCTAATTTTTATAATAACAACAGTAATAGTTGCTGGGCATTGTTTTGTACGATAGACGATTCGTTAAACACACAAAATTATACCTACGTAAACTCTTTATTAAACGCTTATAACCCTGCCTGCAACATAGAGCAAAATTATAAGCGTTTCTACCAAATTTACATAAATGGGCTTACTGATACACTTGCTTCAAGCGATACTACCGATTTAGAAACACTGGCATCATCATGCCCTATGTTAAATGGTACGGTAGTGTTTCAGGCAAGGGCTTTTCATAATAGTTTATATAACAGCTTTATGCATTACGAGGATAATTGCCCAGCACCTGAAAACACAAATAATAACCGTACAACTAATGTACAAACGGTTTTACCGGCAAACAAATCGGCTATTATGATTTACCCCAACCCAACTAATGGTAAAGTTTATATAAGTGGTTTTGATGCTAACGAAAAAACTACGAGCATTGAAATTACTGATATAACAGGCAAACTGGTTTATAAACAACAAAATAATATAGGCAGCGGTATAGTTGAATTAAACCTACCTTTTGTAAGCGGGGTTTATTTTATACGTGTTACCAATGCAGCAGATATAAGCCAAATGCAAAAAGTAATTATAAATAATTAAGGCAAGTAAACGTCAAAAATCCTGCGCCGTAAAAGTGCAGGATTTTTCATATCTTTATAATATGAAAAAGATAAACAAATATTTATTTACTACTTGTTGTTTGGTTTTCATTACATCTTATTCATATACTCAAAACTTAGTAACCAACCCCAGCTTTGAAGATACTGTACACTGTCCGACTACTATAGGTCAATTAATTTATGCCAAATTTTGGAATAATCCCACACAAGGTACTCCAGATTATTATAATGCCTGTAGTACTGCAAATTCAAATGTTGTGCATGTTCCAAATAATGCATGGGGAAATCAAGTGGCTAAATCAGGAGTAGCTTATGCAGGCATTTACGCTTTTAATAAACTTTATCCAGATGTGCGAGAATATATACAAACAAATCTGATTGCGGTTTTGAATCCCAACCATAAGTATTATGTATCTTTCTACGTTAGTTTATCAGACGGGGCGCAATATGCTATAAGTACAATCGGAGCTTGCTTTTCAGCTTCACCAATTACAAGCACAAATTCGGTAACTTTAAACTACACTCCTCAAATTCAAAATGCTTCATCCAATAAATTAACTGATAAAACAAACTGGATGCTTATTGCCGATACATTATATGCAACTGGAAGTGAGCAATTTATTACTATTGGTAATTTCAGAAAAGATAGCTTAAGTGATACATTATTTCTTGGCAATATTGGAGGGCCAAATGTTGCTTATTATTACGTAGATAGTGTTTCAGTTATTGATTATGGCTTGGCAGGTATAGAAAATTATAAAAACAAAGTGCAAGTAAATATTTACCCCAACCCTGCAAATGAAATTTTAAATATTGAAACCAACGAAGAACAAGGGGAAATAAAAATAACGGATTTGTTGGGGAACGAAATTAAAAACGAAAAAATAAATAAGCATTTACAAATAGATGTAGGCAATTTAAGTAACGGAGTATATTTTGTAACGTTTGTATCGGGCAATAGTATTTTTACAAATAAGTTTGTAAAGGAATAATTTTTAGTTGAAAACTACCTTTCTAATTGCAAAAACCCTTTAGTCAATTTTGATTGCGTTCCATTTGATGTACCATCACACTTTACATTACTAGCTGTAGCGCCAAAACTTGCTATCCAAAAATAAACACCTGCGGGAACAGAATTACCTTCCTTATTTTTACCATTCCATCCATTTGTAATATCATTAGTTTCAAAAAGCAATTCACCCCATCTATTGTATATCTTTAAATTATAAGGTTCCGATAATAATTTGAGTTGATTGTACGTCTTCAAACCAATGCGAACTTTTATAGTTAAAAATATTTGGACACTTTCTGATTTTAAAATTAGTTATTTTTTTGATTCACATTTTCGTTTTGCGGTATAGTCATAAAATTATTTACTATCCTGCTTTGAACATAATTCTGTCTTCTTTCTCTTAAAGTTTTTTGTTTGATTTTTTTCCTCCTTTCTATTTTTTTAACTGCCTGACCATAATACATATCGGCAGGTGTTACATTGTTTAATGATTCGTGATAACGCTCGTAATTGTAATAGTGAACAAAATTCTTTAACGCACGTTCGAGTTCCATCGGACTGCAATACACATCCAGCTTAATAACATTCTTCATGCTGCGATGATAGCGTTCTATCTTACCTTGTGTTTGCGGATGTCTTACACTTCCTCTGATGTGTTTTATTTCTCTTAACTTTGCATAGGCTTTAAAGTCATTTGCTATGTAACAGGAGCCATTATCACTCAAGAGCTTTGGCTTTTCATTAGGCTTGAGGCTTGACTTTAGCATAGCTTCATCTATAGTATCCATAACATCTTCTGCTTTCATGGATTTATAAAGCCTCCAGTGAACGATAAACCTTGAGTAATCATCAAGTACGGTGCTTAAGTAGTACCAACCCCAACCAGGTATCTTAAAGTAAGTAAAATCGGTTTGCCACATTTCATTTACTCGATGTGTTTTGTCTTTGTACTCATCTGATGCTTTCATGAGCATAAATGCTGGTGTTGTGATAAGCCCTTGTTGTTTTAAGATACGATACACAGAACTTTCAGATACATAACGTTTGTATATATCTGTAAACAAACAGGCTACTTCTCTTGATGAACGTTCAGGATAATCTAATGCTGTTTCAAGAATGAGTTGCTTTTCTTCCTCAGGTATCTGATTCCAGTATTGTTTACGTATACATGGTTTATTAGCTAACCCGTCATATCCCTTTTCAAGATAAGCATTGTACCATTGGTAAAACGTGCTGCTATGTATGCCAAACTCCTTTAGCGTTGCTTTAACGCCCAGTTCAGATTTCTCAACCAAACTGATAATTTCATATTTCTCGCTTTGATTTAAACGCATATACTTTTCCATTTTAGGGCTTAATCCAAGCCTGTTAAACTTTTTTTAAGCAAGTTGTTATGCAGATATAAATCAGCCAGAGCTTTCTTTAAATTATCGTTTTCTTTCTTTAGGTCTTGCACCTCGCTGGCATTAGCATTTCTTTCGGTATCTCCACTTAATCGTTTCTTGCCTGCTTCCAGAAAGTCTTTACTCCACTTATAGTAGATGCTATCATTAATGCCATACTTACGGCATAGATTAGCAACGCTTTCTTCTCCACGCAGTCCTTCTAATACAATGCGTATCTTTTCTTCTGCACTATAAATACGATAATTCTTACGCTTGATGTCGTTTATTACGCTATGGGCTTTCTTTTTGTTATTCCCATGTTCCTGATTTTGTGTTTCCATTTTCTTTGATTTAATAAATTAAATTTAAGAAAATGTCCAATATGGTTTATGCTAATTCAGTACACTTTCGTTTGACACTAAACAGTAATAGTAGAAATTTGTATAAAGTTCCTTCCAATTATATTCAGAAGGTACACAATAAGAGATTGGATAAAGATTTGGTAATGGTAATTTTATTAATTGGCTATTATAGATGCCATTTTTATTTACTCCATTATCATCTATAACATAACAGTTACCAATACTATCTAATGCTAAGCAATGAATATCAGAAGTATTATAAATAGTTGTAACTTGATTTCCCATGTTTATAGTAGTTAAAGAGGTATCTACCAATTGTATATTACTATAACCATATTGATTTGGCGTGCCAACTATTATTTTATTAATGCAAGAGCTATAATTAATTCGCCAAATTTCACTAAATTGATTTGAAACTATTTGAGCCTGTTGCACACCACTTTCATTCAATTTGACTATACCTGCACCATAGTTTGCATGACCAAGAGCAACATAAATTAAATTTGCATTTTTTACTACTGTAAAATCTCCAAATTGAAATCCAAGTAAGCTCAATGTATAAGTCCAAAGTAAATTGCCGTTTTTGTCATATTTTTTAAGAAGATAAGGTGGATTATCTCCATAAATGAACACGTTACCTGATGTGTCATAATCAACATCGAATGCTTTGTCGAGTGAGATATAATTTGGGTCAGCTATCCATGGGTCAATAATAACTTCTTTGTCTTTTGGGTATTCGCCCAAATTAAAAGCCACAGTATTATTATTACTTATATAACTACATTTTAAAATAGTACTATTCTCATTTCTTATAAATGCGGCAGGGTGGTAATCAATTAAAGAACCAATCTCACTCTTAATTTCCAAATTTCCCGCAGGAAGTAAGGAAATGACGCTTGATTTTGAAAACTTCATTTTTATATCCGAAGCATTAGCTCCTTGATGTAGAATGAATGAATATTTTAAACCTCCTGAATCCGCTAAGGTTTCAAATTTCAAATCAATATTCTTATAAATATCTTGGTAAATAATTTCCTTATAAGCACTTGCTTTTATACTACCTTTCTCTGAGGTATAGTATGTATAGTAATTTGCGACTTCCCTTTGTTTTACTGTGTTCACAGATGGATTAATGTTGCTCCATTCCAAGAAGGTAAATTTATTCTCTAATTCAAACCCTTCTTCTTCGTTCTCCTTTGAAGTTTCATTTTCAGAATGCGTAACGATATATTTTGAAAAAATAATGCCTTTGTCTGTAAGAAAGTAGTAAATACCCTGTGTTCTAATAGAGTACAATATTTTTTGATTTGGAAAGTTCTTATCCAAATTGAATTGACCAACATTTTCGACAAAATCCTTTTGCTCAAATGGTTTTTTAACAGCCCATTTTATTTGAGCGTTACTTACATGCGAAAAAACAAAAATGATTAAAATAATAACATATACTCTTTGCATAATAAAGTATTATAAGTAAAGGTAATATTTTTTAATTACGCATTTAAAGTTCGCTTTTTGCTTAATTTCGCGTCATTGTTGTATTAACGATGAAGTAGAAGGATGAGATTAACCCTAGCAGAGAAAAAACTTAAACGAAACAAGCAAATTATTAAAGAACTTAAACGCGGTGTATTTCATAAGGAAATAGCTGAACGTTTTGGCATAACCCGACAAACAGTGTGGGAAATTAGCAGAGAAGCTAAGATAAAAAGAAGGCTCAATCAAAAAGAAAATACGGAACGAAACAGTCAAATTGTTGATGCCCTGAAACAAGGAGTGTCCCAAGAAAAAATAGCCAAACGTTTTAGTTTATCTCAAGGTACTATTTGGCATATTGGTCGAGAAGCAGGATTCAAAGGAAGGTTAAGTTTAAAAGAAATTCAGTTACGCAACGAACGAGTTATTAAGGAACTTAAGAAAGGCACATATAGCAAAGATGTATGTATCCAATTTGGTATTTCAAGAGCCACCCTATGGATTATTACAAACCGAGCAGGCATAAAAGGGAATCGAGCGCCAAAAGAAAACTCTGAAAGAGATAAGCTTATTATTACGGCAATAAAAAAAGGAGTGCTTTATAAAGACATATCTGCCGAACTTGATGTTTCAAAAGTTTTAATATGGAGGGTTGCCAAACGAGCAGGTATAAATGGTCGAAAAAGTAAGTACAAACAAGGGATAAAATCCTTGATAAAATTTAGGATTAACAATTTAAAACAAAAATGAACTTTGAAAAATTCAAATTAAATTCCTATCTTGGTTATACGTTGTATAAAACAACCAAAGTATTATTATGAAAACATTTGATATTTGCTCGGATTGTTTAGGAGAGCATCACTGGAGAGAAATAGATTATGATAATGTTCTGTACGTAAGTATGGAAAATGCAATATGTTTGACGTTATGTTCTGTTTGTGCAACTAAATTTTCTAAAAAACGCCAAGACAAGTCTGCCCTTATTCGTTATAAGCAAAAAATAAACAGCATTTTAGAAGGGAAGTCAAAAGCTGTCCCTGAATTAAAAAAACAAAATAGCGCTTCGTTAAAATGGGGCTTGTTTTTTTAACTTAAAAATTCAAATAAAATACAGTTTTTGTATAGATTTTTGCCGAAACAATTTTAATCTAAGATATTAAAATGCAAAAAGAGGTGTTGGTTTTTCTTGTTGATGATGATGCAGACGACAGGTTAATCTTTACGATGGCTTTAGGCTGCATTCGTTATAAAATTGTGTATGTAACGGCAAAAGATGGCGAAGAAGCATTAAAAATGCTAAAAAATGAAGAGTTTACTCCTGATTTTATTTTTTTAGACCTGAACATGCCACGGGTTGATGGAAAAGAGTGCTTAATTAAAATGCGAAAAATGGAACGGCTAAAAAAAGTTCCTATTTATATTTACAGCACTTCCTTACGAGAGAAAGACCGGGAAGAAACACTTAGTCTTGGTGCTACAGATTATTTTATAAAACCTTATTCAACGACTGCACTTATTAGTATGCTTTCAAAAATCATTGTGAATGCTTCGCCGCATATTTTCATATAAAAAAGTATCTAAAAAAAGAATCTCACTCTTTAAAAAGGGTCTCTTTTAGGCCCTGCGCTGGTTTTGGAGGAACCACCAAAACCAAAATTGAAAATAAAGTAAGTAAAAAAGAAAAGGGAGCCAGCAACGAACTCCGGTATCCAGTAAGAAGTAGAACGGGACTACTTTTGTTCATACAAATAAAAAATTTAGAGATAATTTTTATTATAGGTTATAATCTAACCCCAATTATGGTTACATCGTCTACCTGTTCTAAATCACCTTTCCATGCATCAAACAATGCTGATAGGATGTTTTTCTGTTCTTTTAATTCATTATTGCAGTTGGCGACCAAGTTTTGTTCAAGTTGTTTATATTTAAACTTCTTGCCTTTTTCTCCTCCAAACTGGTCTGGATAACCATCCGTCATCAAATAAATAGTATCTCCTTTTTGTAACTCTAAAGTATGCGAAGTAAATGGTTGTGGGTTATCTGTTTTCCCTATCGGCTGTTTATTGGCTTTTATTTCTATCATTTCCGCTCCTCCCTTTTTAATATACCATAATTGGTTATTAGCGCCACTCCATTGCACTTCATTTGTCACCGCATTAATTCTACACAAAGATATATCCATCCCATCTTTTATCTCTTCTCCGCTTTTTTCAAAAGTTTCTAAAACAAGTTCGCGTGTCTTATCAAGTATTTTACCTGTATCTCGCAGACCAAATTCATTGACAGCTCTGTTTAAAGCATTGCTGCAAACTACACTAACCATAGCTCCCGGCACCCCATGCCCAGTGCTGTCAGCAGCAGCAATATAGGTGGTGTTATCTAAATGTTCCATCCAGTAGAAATCTCCGGCAACAATGTCTTTAGGCTTGTAATAAAGAAAATTATCAGGCACATATTTGTTTATTTCATCAACCGAAGGCAAGATAGCCTGTTGCAAACGCTTAGCATAAGTAATGCTGTCAATAATTTCTTTTTGTTTATGTTCTACTAAATGCTTTTGTTCTTCGGTTTCTTTACTTTTTATTTCTATAATTTTTTTTGCTTTTTTGTTTTGCTGTAAGCTTCGATAAATTAATAACGCTACAATAGTTACTCCAACTCCAGCTATACCTATCAGCCATAATACCAAACGCTGCCTTCTACTCTCTTCTGCTGCAATAGCTTCTTTCTTTTCTAAATCATATTTATACTGTTCTTCTAATACTTTTTTCGCGTTTTCTTCATTATTTAAACTATCTCTGTATATAACAAAATTCTTATAATTATGATAAACAGATTTATAATCTCCTAAGGCACTATCAAGATTTGCCAAGCTGAAATATCCAACCTTTAAGTATTCTTTATGTCCTAACTCTTTAGCTGTTTTAAGTGCTTTATCATAATATTCGTTAGCTGCTTTGTATTTTTTTTGCAGGTAATATAAATCTCCCAAATTTAAATACCCAGCGCATTCGCCTTCAGTATATCCATATTGTTTGTTAATGCTTATGCTTTTTTGCATGTACTCAAAAACTTTGTCATACTCTCCTAATTCCTGATGTACAATTCCGATGTTGGCATAATTCTTTGCTATATCTTCATTATTTTTTATTTCCAAATTTAGTTTAAGGCTTTGATTGTAAAAGATGAGTGCCTGATTATACTTTCCTGAAAAATCGTACATAGTGCCAATGTTGTTATAACTCTGAGCAAGCCCTGATTTATCATTGAGTTGTTTTCTAAGTTCTAAACTTTGCGTGTAATATTTAATGGCATCATCAAATTTACTTTGACCATCGTATATGTTTGCAATTTCATCGTAAGCATTTGCAGTGAAAGATTTGTTTTTTAATTGCTCGGCACATTTTAAATTTTCAAACTGATTTGTAATTGCTTCGGCATAATCTCCTTTGCTAAAATAAATACGACCGATTTTATTAAAAGCAATTGCTTCTCCTCTTTTGAAATTTAGCTGTTGTGCTAGAGCTTTAGCCTGATTAGCACAATGGAGGGCATCATCATAACTGCCGTTATTGATATAAGCTGATGTAAGTGTATTAAGTGTTTTTATTTTATTGGTATCTTCTTTTCCGATTTTTATAAGTTGTACCAATGAATCTATGTTTTGTGCAAACAAAACCTTTTCTGCAAAAAAAAGAAAAGAAGTAATTAAAAATAAATTGATGTTTTTATTTGGCAAAATAAAGTTGAAAAATTAAAATACTATTTAGCGATCGTTAAAACTTTTCTTACTCCAACAACTTCAATAAAATAAACACCTGCTTGGATATTTTGTATATCTATTATTTGGTTTTGATTGCCATTTGTACAAGTTTGCTGCAATACTATGCGACCTGTGGCATCGTATATTGAAACTATTGTTTTGCTGTTTATTTCTGCACAATTAATATTTACTGTGTTATCAGCAGGATTTGGATAAATTGCTATCTGATTATTACTGCCTACCAATTTATTTATGTTTGTTGTTTGCGCTTGTCTTTGTGTATTGCTATGAGATTTTTGGCGAACTATAAATGGGTTATTATTTCCTCCTGCAAGTCTGTAAGTTGGGTTACAAGTAAAGCCCAAAGCATCTATGCGCCAGTTACCATTCGGATAAAGACTGTAGTTAGGATCATTAGCCGGAGAGCTGCCCACATTTGCCAATAGCTGCCAATTGCCTGTATTATTATTATCTCTATATAATGCATAACCCGTGGGGAGGTTTACTTGCCCGCTATCGATGTAGGACGAAAAATTAAAAGTAGAACCACTTTGCGTAACAAATACAGACTGATGGAAGGGGCTTAGTGAACTAGTTGTACCACAGGTATCTTTAATTGCTAATTTATATCTCCAACTGTTATATTGCGGATTGCCTCCATTGGGGCCACCAATGCTAAAAGCTGTATCAACAAATTCACTTAAGGAATCATTACTTACTGCGCCAATGCGTAAATAAATACCGGAAGAGTTATCTTTTCGGTAAACAATAAAACTATCTGCATTAGCATAACTTGCTTTATCCCAATACACAATATTGTAATTATAATTTGTTGTGCTATCGGTTGAAACCATACAAATTACCGGAGCGGGGTTTGCAGGTTCTGTAACTATTCCTATAGCTGTATTTGTACAAGAATTAACATCTGTGCCTGTAACCGTATAAGTTGTAGTAATAGTAGGCGAAGGAGTAATAGTAGCTCCCGTTGCGTTTGTACTCCATGTATAAGTAGTTGCTCCATTTGCCGTTAAAGTTGCTGTTGTGCCTGCACATATTGTAGCATTATTTACTGTTATAGTTGGCAAAGCATTTATATTAAAGGTTATTGTAGTTGAATTTGTACACCCGTTTACATCAATTCCTGTAAGGTTAAAAACATAAGATGTGGGGTCAACTGTAACTGTAATATGAGAAGCTGTTATAGTTGTTTGACTAGTGTTCCATGTATAAGTATTTGCCCCGCTTGCATTTAATAAAATCGAACTCCCTATACAAATATCAGGGTTGCCATTACTCATGCCGTTTATCTGCACATTGGGCAATGGGTTTACGGTAACACTTGCAACTGCTGTATTTGTACAGGTATTTGCATCTGTACCGAGTACAGTATAAGTTGCGGTAGTACTTGGTACAAAAGCTATTCCATTTATTACACCGCCGCTCCACACATAGTTTGCAGCTCCTCCACCTGAAAGCGTTACGTTTGTGCCTGCACAAACAACGGTAGCTATTGGATTAGCCGTAACAGTTGGTTTTGGATTTACGATGACAGAAACAGTATGTGTACCTGTTATGCTGCAACCTGCATCATTACCGGATACAGAATAGGTGGTAGTAACCGTAGGCGATAAAGTAACAGATGCTGTGGTACCTCCACCTGCATTGGCACTCCAAGTATAGGTATCGGCACCGCTTGCAGTTAAAGTAGTGCTGTTGCCAACACAAATAAAAGTATTACCATTTACTACGGGTTCGGGTAAATTATTTAGTAAAACAGATACACTACCTTGTGTATCATAATTTGATACAGCTAAATCGGGCTTGCCATCCTGATTAAAATCACTGCTTGTAATTGAGTATGCTTCGTTACCCGATTGAGAACCTACGGTAAAGTTAGTGGAGGCACCAAAACTACCTGTACCCGTTCCTAAAATCACCGATGCATTATTTGAATTTTCATTAGCCATTGCTAAATCAACTTTTCCATCGCCGTTAAAATCTCCTTTTATCATTTCGTTAATGCCGTTCGCTCCTGCAACCGGAAAGTTAGTAGCTGCACCAAAACTTCCGTTTCCTATACCTATTAGTATTGATACATTTGCGCCATAAGGCAATGCCAAATCAAGCTTACCATCCTGATTAAAATCTCCGCTTACTATGGCGTAGCCGGAAATAGTTCCAAAATTTACCGGTGCCACAAAGCTACCCGTCCCCGTACCAATTAATAATGAAAGGTTACTTGTATAGTTTGAAGAAATTAAATCAGTATTTCCATCACCATTAAAATCACCACATATTATCCGAGTGGGACCGGTTCCGGTTGCAAATGTATAGCTGCTTGCAGTGCCAAAACTACCTGTGCCCGTGCCCAATAGTACCGATATATTATCAGTATTGTAATCAGCTGTCGCCAAATCGGCTTTACCATCATTATTAAAATCGCCACAGGTTAAATAATCCGGGTAACCGTTTGTTGTAACAGAAAAACTACCCACAATAGTAAAACTTCCTGTGCCTGTACCTAACAAGGAAATTACGCTGGAGTTAGTATTGTCTATTACAGCTAAATCAACTTTCCCATCGCTATTAAAATCGGTGTGTATGAGACCTGCCGGCTGACCGGAGGAAACTGTAAAATTAGTGGCTGTTCCAAAAGTGCCTGTGCCTGTGCCCAATAATATGGATATATTCTTTGAGACAGCATAGTTAGTCGTTGCTAAATCGGGTATTCCATCCCCATTAAAATCGGCACTTATTACAGAGAAAGGGTAGCTTCCCGTTGGATTATCAACTGCGGGGTTGAAACATACCTGAGCATTTATTTGTTTAATTCCTGTAAGAAAAAGTAAGAATAGAATTTTTTTCATTTTTGATTTCTTTATTTTAATCTGTTGTTTAGTTTTATTTTTCCAAATTATTCTTTCACTTCACTAATTATTTTTAGTGTTTTTTGATGAGTTATCAATCAAAGTTATTACTTAGCACTACACGGTTTAAATGAGTACACATCCGTATAGAATAGGAGTATTATCGTATGATATGACTGCTATTAACGTATTTATTTTGTTTCGGGGATTTCTTTTAATTAATTTTATCCAATGAAGAAACTTCTATCTTGTATTTTTTTGATTGCAAATACCTCTGTTTTTTATTCGCAAAATTCTACCGGAACAAATAATAAAGCAGATACTTCATTTATTTCTTCTCTTATAAAATCGTGTGACAGATATGCTTCTACAAATCCGGATTCTGCTTTGGTAATTGGTAAACAAGCCATCACATTATCGCTGAAAAATAATAATGAGAAACTATTAGCGAAAAGTTATTATGCCATTTCATACGCGTACTCTTCTTTGGGCATGAATGATTCAGCTAAAAAAGTGCTTATAACGGCTATAGATTTATATACTAAAAACAAAGATGACGTTGGCGCTGCTTATTGCTACAACAGCTTAGTAAATATTCTTGTTTTTTTAGGCAACTATAAAGAAGCGGCATCGAGTGCTTTGAGCGCAATAAAAATATTTGAAGCAAAAAAAGATATTCACGGCATAATTTTATCTTATAATTCAATTGGAAATCTTTATTGGGTGCAGAACATGATCGGTGAGGCAAAAACAAATTATTTTAAAGCACTTAGCTATACAGGTAAATCAAGGGAGGTAAAATTAATTGGTATGACAAAATGCAATGTAGCTAACATATATTTTTCACTGGAAAGTTTTGACACCGCACTTGTTTTTTATAAAGCCGCACTTAATGCATACGTGCAAACTATGGCGTACTTAAATGTAGCAACTGTGTTAACGAACATTGGTGGTGTTTATGAAAAAATGAATAAAACTGATTCAGCACTTTTTTATTATGACAAAAGCCTTGCAGTTGCTACTAAAATAAATTACGTAACAGGAATTACAGAAGCCACCATAAATAAAGCTTCGTTGCTATACAACACAGGAAATTATAAAGAAGGTATTTACAATTACAAAAAAGCATTTGAACTATCTAAAAAAACAGGTTATAAATCAGAAGCGGCATTTATATTGAAATGGATGGCGAAATGTTATTTTGATATGGGAGATTATAAAAACAGTGTTTTGTACACAGATACATTTACTCTTTACAATGATTCTTTAATTAATGAGCAAAATAAAAAGAGCCTCAGAGAACTTCAAGGAAAATACGAATCGGACAAAAAAGATGCTGAAATAAAACTTTTGAACGTAGAGAATGATATTAAAGAAAAGCAAAGGAAATTTTATTTTTTTACCGCATTGTTTTCGGCTGCGTTTGTTGTTGTACTAATTTTTTCAATTCTTAAAATGAGAAAAACAAACTTGCTTTTGAAAAAGCAACAAAAAGAAATAACAGAAAAAACCGAAAGCTTAAATGAACAAGCTGCTCAGATTGCCCGCTATCAAAGTCAGATGAATCCGCATTTTATATTTAATGCAATCACTTCTGTAAAATCGCTTATAACAGATAATGAAGTTGCTTCTTCGCAATTAGATGATTTCTCGAAGTTGATGCGTGCTACACTTGACAACAGCGACGAAGAATATATTTCGTTAGAGCAGGAAATACGATATATAAAGTTGTACTTGGATTTTGAATTAAAGAATTTCTCTAATAAATTTGAGTATAAAATTAACCTGCATGAAGGGATAAACTGTACTGATGTATTAATTCCTCCGATGCTACTGCAACCTTTTATAGAGAACTGTATAAAACATGCCGGATTAAATAATAAAGAAAATGGGTTACTTACTATATCTTTTTATTTAGATGAACCTTTTTTAAAAATTACAATAAAAGACAATGGTACCGGTTACAACCCCGATAAATTACAAACCCACGAATCTAAAGGGATTGATATTACGCGCAAAAGAATAGCGAAACTATTTGAGAAAGAAAATACCAACGCTTTACCGAATTTTTTGACAATTATCCATAAAGCGAAAGAAGGAACCACTGTAAATATTATTTTACCTTTAATTCATTAGCATGATACGTGTACTAATTATAGATGACGAGGCTGTTTGTATTAATTTATTGTCAAAGCAACTGGAGCAAAGCGGAAAGTCAATAAGCATTGTTGGAAGTGCAAACTCAATTACTGAAGCAATAGAAAAAATCGAAAGATTATCACCGGAACTTATTTTTCTTGACGTGGAATTAAAAGGAGAAACGGGATTTGAATTATTTGCTAAGTTTCCGAACCCGGATTTCCAGGTTATATTTACTACAGCACACAGCAAATACGCCGTGAGAGCTATCAAGTCAAGCTGCTTAGAGTATTTACTAAAGCCAATTGACAAAACGGAATTGCTTGCTTCTATTCAAAAATATGAGAAACTAAAGCAGGTTTCACTAAACCAACAACGTCTTGAAATTTTAATGGAAAATATTCATAACGGAACTGATACTATAAATAAAATTGCCATTCCAAATTACGAAAACCTTGTGTTTGTTAATGTAAACGAGATAATATATTGCGAAGCAGATTTGAAATACACAACTATATATACTTCGCGCGGCGAAAAAATTGTTTCTTCAAAAAACCTTAAGGAATATGAGGAGTTACTGCCGCCTACTGTATTTTTTAGAAGTCATAAATCTTATCTTATAAATCTGAATTTTGTAAAAAAGTTCTTCAGATCGGAAAGCTATGTGCAACTTCTTAATGGATTACAAATTGATATTTCACACAGAAAAAAAGATGAATTTTTGAAACGGTTCGAGAAAATATAATTTGATGCTGTACTATCATTTAAAAAAATATTTTTTTCTTTTTGCCTTTATCTTACTGTATACGCAATTTGTAAAAGCCCAGCTAGGTAAAGAAAGTTGGCATTGGCAATTCGGGTTTCACAATGCTTTAGATTTTAGCTCAGGAACACCAATAGCATCAAGCAGTGCCATAAACACGGTAGAAGGTTGCGCTTCTATAAGCGATAGCAACACTGGGGCTTTATTGTTTTATACTGATGGTGATAGTGTATGGGATAAAAATAATAACCCGATGCCTAACGGAACCGGACTAATTGGTAATGACACTTCTACACAATCGGCTTTAATAATTCAGCAACCGGGTAGTGCTACTATTTATTACCTGATAACCTGCGATGCAGGTTTTTATGCGGGCACTCGGGGCATTCATTATTCTATTGTTGATATGACTTTAAATGGCGGCTTGGGTGATATAACTACAAAAAACAAAGTGCTGACACCACCACCAACTACCGAAAAACTTACTGCTGTAAAACATTGCAACGGAAAAGATTTCTGGATTATTTCGCATCCATATAACAGTAACACTTTTAATTCTTATTTATTTAGTTCCTCAGGAATTGATACTACAGCTGTTACATCAAATGTGGGGGTTATTCAACAAGGACCTAACAATGAAGTAGGAGGTTATTTAAGGCCATCGCCAAACGGAAAAAAACTGGCTTATGCGGTTGAGTATAGTTCTGTTTTCGAAATGGTTGATTTTGATAATTCAACCGGCAAAGTAAGTAAGCCAATTTCGGTTACCTATCCGGGTGTAGTTGGTGTAAACGGCACTCATTTACCGTATGGTGTTGCTTTTTCGCCTGATAACTCAAAGGTTTACGTAAGCGATTTTAAAGGGTTTATTTTTCAGTACGATTTAAGCAGTGGCGATTCAGGAATTATTGTAGCCTCACAAACAACCATCAACACAGGACTTTATGGGCTAGGGGCTATACAATTGGCCCCCGATGGAAAAATTTACCTGACTGTTTACTCGAAAAGTTTCCTCTCTGTTATTAATAATCCCAATAGTCTTGCCTGTAATTTTCAGGCAAGTGGGGTTAATCTTTTAGCAGCAGATAGCGGTGCTTTTGGTCTGCCTAATTTTATAGATATAGGCAACATTGCACCAACTTACACACCTGATTATTTACCCTTGTGTAGTGTTTCAGCTTATACACTTAATGCGGGTGCCGGTAACACACATTATCAATGGTCTAACGGAGATACCACGCAAAGCATTACCATAAATAGTTTCGGAAATTACGCCGTTAATTATATAAGTCCGCAAGGATGCAGTTATATAGATACTTTTTTTGTGAGCCTTGCACCACCTGTAAATAGTTTTCAAAACATAACTTTATGTGCCGTGCCTGCTTATACATTAGATGCAGGGCAGGGCAACTCGCATTTTCAATGGTCAACCAATGATACCACGCAAAGCATCAGCATTCATAATTTTGGCAACTATGCCGTAAACTATATAACGGCACAGGATTGCAGGGTTATTGATACATTTTTTGTAAGTCAAATTCCTGAGCCTGTTATTAATGGTTTACACGATACTATTATATGCAGTAACACGCCTGTAGCGTTAAATATTGATGCAACCTATCCTAACACATTAGTTTATTTATGGAGCGATGGTTTTACGGCTGCCACACATACAATTTCTACCCAGGGTTTATATTGGGTAAATTATACACTGCCCAATTTTTGCACGGCAAGCGATAGCTTTACGTTTTTTGTGGATAGCATTCCTAAGCTCGATTTAGGAAAAGATACCAGCCTTTGCCAAACTTACTATACCATTTACGCTAATACAAATGCAGCTTGTTTATGGAGTACCGGTGCAACAAGTCCTCAAATTACGGTTACAAAATCGGGCAATTATGAGCTTACGGTAACAAATGCCAAAGGCTGTAAAAACTCAGATGCTATAAACGTAATGCTTTATAATACGCCTGTATTGCCAAACATTGTTACGCCAAATAACGATGGCATTAATGATTATGTTGATTTTGGAAATTACGGTTTTACCTACCTGCAATTGTATATATACAATAGGTGGGGAACTAAAATTTTTGAAAGCAACGACCCGCATTGTATTTGGAAACCCGATAACAACGATGGCACTTATTACTGGACGATATATTACACTGATTGCGAAAGCACCAAAGAAGCTAAAATTTTAAAAGGCTTTGTAACGTTGATAAAATAATATTTAGCGAAAAAAGAAAAGGGAGCCAGCAACAAGCTCCCTTTCCGCCATAGCAAGCAGCAGTTAATTACTTGATTTTAAAACCAAGCTGTTTCCTGGCAATGGTTATTAATGCTTCTATCCTATCGATCGGATATAAACTACATGACGGATTTACTCTCACGCAGCTTTGCACATTTTATAAAACTGGCAACAGACCGAAAACTGGAATTCAAAGACTTGCGTAAAACATATATCACGCATTTAACGATGGCTTTGGGTACAAATGCAAAACTGTTTACCGGTCATACAAATGATGCTGTTTTAAAGAGTCATTATCTGAATGGCGCTTTTCTTGCCGGCAACCTGAATGACTTTTCTATGTTTTGATTTAACTTTCTATTTAATCCAAAGGACTCTATTTTATTGCAGGTTATTTTTCCTTAGTTTATCTCCAAAATTATTTTACCATTTAAACCACCGGCCGAAACCAAATCTTGCGCTTGTGCAGCTTGTTCCAATTTAATTGTCTTTGCAATAGAGGCTTTTATTTTTCCTTGCTCTAACAATTTTACACCAAACTCCAATTTTTTGTGCGATGGTGGCAAGGATACAAACTGCGCCGTAACACCAAATTTTTCAGCCAATTCATCTGAGGGTGGCATAACAATGCTTAATAATTTACCGCCTTTTTTTAGCACTTCGAAAGATTTGATTTGTGTTTCTCCGCCAACCAAATCGGCAACAAAATCTACATCTTTTACAAGGTTAATAAAATCCTGTGTTTTATAATCAATGATTTCGTCAGCACC
This sequence comes from Bacteroidota bacterium, assembly GCA_013288015.1. GTDB lineage: Bacteria > Bacteroidota > Bacteroidia > B-17B0 > Aurantibacillaceae > PALSA-968. Next base: position 27,590 of record JABDCR010000002.1, read on the forward strand.
CAAATTTTTTGCCATGGCAACACCTATGCCCGATGCCGTGCCAATTACATAAGCACCTATGGCTTTTGCCATTTGCACTATAACACCGCCAACTGCGCCTGCTGCACCATGAATTAATATTTTTTGTCCGGCTTTTAAAGCGCCAATTTCTACTAAAACATTGTAAGCTGTTGCAAATGGAACCGCTAAAGAAGCTGCTTCATTAAAAGAAACATTGCTTGGTTTTAAAGCTACTTGCTCTTCTTTAACCGCAATATATTCTGCATATGAGCCACCAAATGAAGTTGTAAAAACTTCGTCGCCTACTTTTAAGCGCGTTACTTTACTGCCAATTGCTTCTATTACACCTGCTGCATCCGACCCGGGAATAAAAGGTAACTGCACCGGTATCATTTTTTGCATATAGCCTTCGCGTATTTTCATATCCAAAGGGTTTACAGTTGTTGCTTTTATCTTTATCAGCACTTCATCTTCTTTAATGCCTGGTCTATCTACTTGTTTCAATTCTAACACGTTTGATTTACCGAATGCTACATATTCTACTGCTTTCATATTCTTTGAATTTTTTAAGCGTTTTTCAATTGTTCTTCTAAGGTTGGGTAATCAGTAAATCCTTCTTTGCCAGCCCCAGCATATAAAGTTTTAAAATCAGGTTGGTTTAAAGGCGCCCCTTTTTCTATGCGTTTTTCTAAATCGGGGTTCGCTAAATAGGCTTTACCAAAACCTACTAGGTCATAAACTCCTTTTTCTAAAGTAAGTTCAGCTGTTTCGGGGGTTAAGCCGTTACAGAAAATTAATGTGTTTATAAAATTTTTGCGAATAGCCTCATATGTTTTTTTTGGTGCTACATCGTTTGCACTGATATGTATGTAAGCAATGCCTAGTTTATTTAATTCGGTTGCCAAATACGAATAAGTTTCATGTACTTCTTCTTCATTATATGCCTGTACATCGTTAAAGATTGACGATGGAGAAAGCCTGATGCCTACTTTTTCTTTCCCAATAGCTAAAGCACTTTTTGCAACTATTTCAATAATTACTTTACAACGGTTTGCAATGTTTCCGCCAAATTCATCGGTGCGGTTATTTACGTTAGGGTTTAAAAACTGTTCTAACAAATAACCGTGGGCTCCGTGTAATTCAATTCCATCAAAGTCAGCTGCTACCGCATTTTTTGCAGCAGTTACAAATCCTTCAATTAATTTTTCAACGCCATCGGTTGTTAAGGCTACAGGCTCTGAAAAACCTTGCATGCCTTCTGTATACGTATATGTTTCTCCCGCCGCTTTAATAGCAGATGGGCCAATTATTTTATAACCTGCAGGTAAATTATTGTTATGCCCAATACGCCCTGTGTGCATAAACTGTATAAATATTTTGCTATTGTGTTTATGTACTGCATCTGTCGTCTTTTTCCAGGCTGTTATTTGTGCTTCGCTAAATATACCCGGTATGTTAGTGTAACCCAAACCTTCGGGTGTTGGTGATACGCCTTCGGTAACTATTAAGCCTGCACCGCTGCGTTGCTCATAATATTCGGCAATTAAATCGTTAGGTAAATTGCCGGTTGCTCTTGCTCTTGTCATAGGAGCCATTACTAAGTGATTCTTTAAACTGAAATTTCCTTTTGTATAAGGGCTTAATATTTTTTTCATGTTACGTGTTTTTAAAATTTATACGGCAAAGGTATATTGACGTAAACAGATAAAATAGCATAAAAAGACTATAAAATAGTCTTATCCGACAGAAGTAAATTTTTTAGGAGTTAAGCCATGATGCTTTTGAAACAAGCGGCTGAAATGACTGAGATTAGAAAAACCAAGCTGGTAGCCCACTTCGGTTACTGAGTAAGCTGCTTGCTTTAGCAAAAACGAAGCCTGATCCATTCTCGCTCTTTGGTAGTAGTTATAAATAGAGTCCCCAAAGGTTTGTTTAAACAATTGTTTCATTTTTGTTTCGCTCATACCTGCTGTTTTTGCAAGTTCATGTAAACTAGGTGGCGAACTCAATTCAGAAATAATGGCTGTTCTTATATTATAAATTTTGTCAACATCAGCTTTATTAATAGAACTGTGCGTTTCGTTTTCTCTATTTAATAATTTACCAAACAATAAATAAAGCAGCTCCTGTATTTTTATCTTATAATATAAATGGCTTAGTTTATCCTGCTGGTTTATTTCGTCCAGCTGTTTTAAAATATGTTTAAAATCGGGCGACATTTGCTCGTGAAAAAAGAAATCGGTTTTTCCGTTTAATATAGTTTCTACTATTTTATTTGTTTTTTTAACGTTAAGAAGCGAGGCCAAAAACCGAGGCTCAATACCAAGTACCGTAAAATATATTTCGCTATTGGCCGGAAAAAAGGTTTCTGTTCCTAACGAACTGGATGATATATGAATGGCAGATCCATTTTTTTTAAACGAGGTACATATACTTTGCTTATTGCCTTTACAATTGGTAGGAATTTCGGTGCTGTTAAAAACAATAGAGATGAAATTACTTCCTTCTGGCGGTGCCAAGCGTTTTAAATGAAAATCCTGCTTTAAGGTGTAATGATGGGTAAGTAGTTTTAAGTCTGCATCTACATCTATTTTTTTTATATAACCCTCCCCTAATTTTGTGGGGATGATGAGTTTATCTTTAAATACAGGGATTTTAAATTTTTCAGCAAAACTGGTTACAAAATTAAAACCCGGTAAAACTGTAAATTCAAAAATCATTTTTATGAAATGTAATTTGCACAAAAGTACAGGTAATTATTTGAATAGTACATTTCTTGCAAGCAACCTGAATGATTTTTCCGTGTTTTGATTTAACTTTCCACTTTATATTAGTATTGTGTTAGGTTTGGCATTAGTTTCCTTCTTCTGCCAATTTCATTTGTTTGGTCATATACAACCAGAGCAAAAGCATGGAAATAAATAACACAAGTGATAATTTAGTGTTGATGAATGCAGAGCTAATCATTAGTATAACAATAAAAGGGCTTACCCACCACCATTTCATTATTTTTTCTTTAACCAATTTTAAATTAACATCGGTTGAAAATATTTCTTTTCTCCAATAATATTTCAACGAGATAGAAGATAAAATAGTTCCGCAGAAGTAAAGCCCACCAAATATTACGAATGAACCCGGGTTGTTAGGATATTGACCAATAATAGCAGCAGAAAAAGGCAGGAGGCAATAAGTCAATAATCTTAACACTATTAGCAAAGCCATTGTATTGTCATATTTAACCATCAAACTAAAAAACACATTACTGCCAAGCCAAAATTGAGTAACTGCAAGAAAACATAAAAGGAAAGCGTAAAAGTGAGGTAATATATCAGATAGTTTTTTCATCATTTCTTCGGTTGAGTTTATCTCTGTCAATATAGGGACACGTAAATCCAACACAAGTAATGTCATAATAATTGCTAATACTGCATCAACAAATATGCTTAAACGGTCTAATCTTTTTTTGTGATATTCTTCTTGGTTTTTCATTTTAGTTTTTTATTATTTTTAGTATCTACTAATTTTGAAGGCGATATTTTATAAGATTTCTTGAAAGCAAAAGAAAAATGTGATAAATCTGTAAAGCCCAAATCGAGATATATTTCGGATGGTTTCATGCCTTTATTTTTTATTAGGTAATAAGCACTCTCTAAGCGTCTTTGCAATAACCATTTGTTGGGTGTGGTTTTGAAAATTTGCTCAAAATCTCTTTTAAATGTAGAAAGGCTTCTGCCTGTAAGAAAAGCAAAACGACTTAGCTCCTGATTGTGTCGGTAATGTTCGTTCATAAAGGCTTCCAAATCAATTTTACCAGGCTCGTTAAAATCAAACAATAAGTCTTTCAATAGAGGATTTGTTTCGAGCAGTATCATAATTGCTTCTTTTACCTTTAATAAAGATAATTTCTCATTATTTACTCCTGTACCATCTATATACGGAGAAAGGGAGTCAAGATATTTGATTAAATAACTATTAGGTTTAAGCAGTAGTACGTTTTCATTTTTATAAAGTGTACTTGCACTTAAATCATTTTCCGTACTGAAATTTCGTAAAGTAGCTTCATCTAAATAAATTGAAATGGATTTAAACTCACCATTTACAGGACGTTTAACGAAATTTGCCAATTGGTTCTTTCTAAAAAACCTGATATCACCTTCTTTGAAATTAAAGGTTCTATTCCCTATACGCATTTCCTGAGTACCGGAAATGATGTAACTTAAAACGTGATGTGAAATAAAACTTTCTCCTTCTCTGCTAACATGGTCGTAACAGGAATATAAAATGCGCGGCTTTTCGGTATTTTTTCTTTTTGTATTCATATTCAAAAATATATTAAAATGAGGATTTTGAATATATAAGCCATCTCAAAAGTAAATTTTGAGATGGCTTATAATCCTTTTAGATAATTATTGCTTTTGGTTCAAGGTATTCTTCCAACCCAAATACACCACCTTCTCTGCCAATACCTGATTGCTTAAACCCACCAAACGGTGCTAATGGATCGTGGCTCAGTACGTTTATAAGTACCCTTCCTGCTTCAATTTTTGAGGCAACATGTTTTGCTCTTTCTATATTAGAGGAGCTAACATAAGCAAGCAAACCATAAATGGTATCGTTAGCTAATTCAATTGCTTCTTCCTCGGTTTTATAAGTTAGAATTGAAAGCACAGGCCCAAATATTTCTTCTCTTGAAATTTGCATATCGGGGGAAACATTTGCGAATACGGTTGGTTTTACAAAATTTCCGGTTTCAAGCCCTTTCGGTTTTCCTTCTCCGCCAACAATTAATTTTGCACCTGCGGCAATACCAGATTTTATGTAAGCTTGCACGCGCTCGTATTGTTTTACACTGGCCAATGGGCCAATTATTGTGGTTTCATCTCGTGGGTCGCCTACTTTTGTATTATCAACAACCTTTTTAATCCGTTTACTTACTTCATCAAGCATATGTTCAGGAACTATCAGACGGGAACCTGCAATACATGCCTGACCATTGTTTTGAAAAGCTGCATTTATAGCCAAAGGAATAGCCACGTCCAAATTCGCGTCATCCAAAATTATATTGGGAGATTTACCACTTAATTCAAGTGTTACTCTTTTCATCGTATCAACAGCATCGCGAGCAATCATTTTTCCGACTACTGTAGAGCCAGTAAAGGCAATTTTTGCAATATCAGTATCGCGACTAAGTTCTGGTCCGATAACATCACCACGACCATTAACTATATTAATGATGCCAGGAGGCAAGCCGGCTTTATGGAAACACTCGGTAAGTATTTGAGTTTGAATTGCACTAAACTCACTTGGTTTTATAACTGCTGTACAACCCGCAGCAATGGCGGCAGCTAATTTTACACAAATAGAACCTGAATTGGAATTCCATGTAGTAAATATTGCAACTACACCCAATGGCTCCATCATTACTTTTGAATTTCCCGCTTGCTTTTCAAAATTGTAATCCTCTAATACTTTTTTGAAATGTAAAAAGCTTTCGGCTGCAATGCGGTTTGACCAAATTGCACGTTGTGTTGGTGCCCCGTATTCTTCAACAGTTGCTTCTTTAAGGTCTTCGACTCTTTCAATAACAGCATAATGTAATTTTTGGAGGTAATTAATTCGCTCCTCTTTACTTGATTGTGAAAACTCTTCAAAAGCAGCTTTTGCGCTTTTAATGGCAATGCGGGCATCCGCTTCGTTGCCCAGCAGCACTCTGCCGATTAACTGATTGTTTGTAGGATTTAAAAGGTCGATTATCTCCCTACCGTGAGGTGTTACAAATTGACCATTAATGTAAATTTTATCTATTGTTTTCATTTTGTTGGTTTTTATTGATACAAAATTATGTCCAAATAAAACCAACAGCTTTGTTATAAAGTTCAACTTACTTTGTTTTGAAGTTCAACTTTTATTTTTAATTCAATAGTAATTGCTGCGTTAGGGATTGTACCTGTAAAACATATATCACGCATCTAACAATGGCTTTGGGCACAAATACTAAACTCGTTACCGGTCATACAAATGATGTTGTTCTAAAGAGCCATTATCTGAATGGTGCTTTTCTTGCCGGCAATCTGAATGACTTTAGTGTTTTTTGATTTGGCTTCATATTCTCTTTGGTTAATTAAACGACTGTCGAAATTCCATCGGCGATAGATTTGTCTTTGTTTTAAATAGTTTGCTGAAAGATTGTGGATGTTCAAAACCCAACCCATAAGCAATTTCACTTACCGAGAGGCTTGTAGTAGATAGTTTCTCTTTAGCCTTTTCAATTAATTTATCGTGAATATGTTGCTGGGTACTTTGTCCAGTTAGAACAGTCAGCATACTACTTAAATAGCTCGGTGAAACATTCAACGTGTCGGCAACATAATGAACCGAAGGCAATCCTTTAGTTGTTATGTCTTTAGCAAAGTAGTCTGATAGCAATTCTTCCAAACGATTAAGGATTTGATGATTCGCTTTCTTTCGCGTGATGAATTGGCGCTGATAAAATCGTTCCGAATAATTAAGTAAGGTTTCAATTTGTGAAATAATTATACTTTGACTGAATTTGTCAATATTAGAATGATACTCTTGTTGAATATTTTGTATGATGTTATTAATCGTTGCTTCTTCTTTTTCGGAAAGGAATAAAGCTTCGTTTACGGAATAATCAAAAAACTCATATTGTTTAATGATTTTTGCTAAAGGCGTATTCCAAAGGAAGTCAGGATGAATTAATAAAATCCATCCTGAACGCTCTGTACTTACATTTTGTTCAGGTGCAACACTCAGCACTTGATTAGGGGCCATAAAATACATTACGCCCTCATCAAAATCATATTCCTGTTGTCCATACAACATTTTGCCAACACCTCTTTTTATGGATATAGAATAATAATCAAATACGGCACTCCCATGAGCAGGTGTTATCGCCGAATAATCTACTACACTAATTAAAGGATGTTCCGGTGGTGGCAAACCACGCAAACGGTGAAACGCAGTAATCGTTTTTATCCTAAAAGGTTTTGTATTTGTCATATCATAGAATGTTTAGATACCTTGTCCACCGGAAACCTCAATACGTTGCCCATTTATCCAATAAGCATCTTGGGTACATAAAAATGCAACTACTCCGCCAATATCATCAGGCAAACCTACGCGGCCCAATGCGGTAAGGCTTGCAATGTGGGCATTAATTTCTTTGTTATCGCGCGTGCGCCCCCCGCCAAAATCAGTTTCAATAGCACCGGGAGCTACCACATTTACACGAATCTTTCTTGAACCTAATTCTTTTGCCATATAACGTGTAAGGGATTCTACGGCTGTTTTTAAAGAACCATAAACAGAAGAGCCTGGCATAGTAATACGTGTAAGCCCTGAAGAAATATTGACAATACCGCCGCCATCATTTATAAATGGAAGTGATTTTTGTGTTAGGAAGAATACGCCTTTGTAATGGATATTATAAATAGCATCCATTTGTTCTTCGGTTACATCGGTAACCGGCATGTATAATGCGGTACCTGCATTATTGATTAAAAAATCAAAGTTAGGGCTACCTGTTTTTTCTTTTAAAAGTATGGTTACTTGTTTAACGAAATCATTAAACAATTTTATGTTGCTTGCATCTAATTGAAAAGCGTATGCATTTTGCCCAAGTGATTTTATTTCCGCAACAACCTCGTCTGCTGCTGCTTTATTGGTATTATATGTTAATACTACATCAATCCCTTTTTTAGCAAGGGCAATAGACATATTTCTTCCTAAACCCCTGCTGCTGCCTGTTACTAAAGCTATTTTGTTTTTTGTATTCATCTCAATTTATTTTTGTCATTAAAATTAGTTTAATTTCTTTTTTGCTTTTTCGGTAGTTTGATGAAGCATATTTGCAATAAAATTAGGAGCAACTCGGCTCATTATTTTTAGCACATTGGATAAGCCCGGACGAATTTCTAATTTATCTTTTAAAATTCCTTTAATAGCAATGCTTACCATTTTGTCTACTTTCATGTTTTGATTGCTATCTACTATTCCGGTAAACTCATCCATTAAAGGTGTTTCTGTCCCTGGAGGCGCCAATTCAAAAACTTTTATGCTAGTGTTTTTAAGCTGCAAGCGCAACGATTGAGAATAGGAGTGTACACCTGCTTTTGTAGCGCAATAAACAGGCGATATTGATAGAGGAACGAAAGCCAGGCCTGAAGACACGTTTACAATAGCCGCGTTTTTCATTGTTTTTAAATGAGGTAAAAATTGATGTGCCATTCTAATAGTACCAGACAGATTGGTATCAATCTCACGTGTAATATCTTCCAAACTCATACTCGTATCCTGCAAATCCATGTTGCGCATGATGCCTGCATTATTGATAATGATATTAAGTTGGGGAAATTGTGATGTCACATTTTGATACAGTTTTTCAATATCTTTTGGATTACTTACATCACTTTGAAACGTATGTATTTGTGGGAATTGCCTTTTGGCTTGATCTAATTTAGTTAGGTCACGACCCGTTATAATAATGTTTGCGTTTTGCTGTATAAGTTGTTTTACAAACTCTAAACCAATTCCGCTTGTGCCTCCGGTAATTAAAACCGTACTGTTGTTTAAATTCATAATCGTTTATTTAATGATTAAAGTTACCTGAATTACTGGTATAAACAGCAGCAAATTCTTTTGCGAAATCTTTTACTTTTGTTTTGCTTAAAGCAGGTTGGTTTTTGTAATAATCTGTATATAAAACACCTCCGCGCCTGGATGCATTCATTTCCATTAATCCTTTTGCAATTTTAGGGTTCATACCTACGGCTATCATTCCGTTTAATGCTTGTTCATCCGATACAATTACCCATTTCAAATTGGGTTTACCAATGGCTTCACCCAAAATAGCTGCTACTTCATTTGGCGAAACTTCATCGCTTGCTATGTAGCGAATAGTCCTTCCGTTAAAAGGCTTTTCTATCTCTTCGGCAATAACACTTGCAATATCTGTTGGAGAAACCCAAGGCTCCTTTTCATCCCCTCCATAATTTTGTATAATTGTTCCTTGTGCTTTAATTGTTGGTATATAAGCAAACATATTATAATAAAAACCAACCGGGCGCATAAATTTAATAGAAACATCAGCAGATAATTGCTTCAAAATATTTTCGACGTTATAATGAAAAGCAAGCATGCCGTTGCCTTTATCGGTATGGGCGCCAATACTGCTCAAATGAATTACTTTCTTTACACCCGATTGCTCAACTGCCTGCTTATAATTTTTGCCAATATTGGTGATGGCGGTTACATAATCAAGATTTTGGTTAAAGAAAAAACCTTCGCCAAGGGTTTCCATGGCATATACAATGTCTGCGCCAGCAAAAACCTTAGTAAGAAAACCCGCATCTTCTATTGTACCAATGGCTGCCTTTGCACCCAATGATTCTATTTCCTTTTGTCTTTCGGCTTTACTGCTAATTATGGTTACGGTGTGTCCTTTATTAATTAATTCTATTGCCAGTGGTTTGCTGATGTGGCCTAATGAGCCTGTAAGTACGATTTTCATTTGTTTAGTTTTTTATTGATGCAAAGGTGCATGGCAAATCAAAAACCTACGTAGCCAAATCTACTTTTGTTGTAGTCGATTCTTTTTTCTTCCCCAAGCAATAAATAAGGCTAAAGCCACAATAAGTATATTAAACCCTATTACCGAAGCTTCTCCTCTTGACACATGAAAAACAATAGCACACAACATAAGTAAAATTATTCCTATGGCTGCCCATACAGTTAACTGAGGTTTAATATTAAGTAAGGCAGGCAATATCAAACCTATAGCGCCCAACAAATCAATTAGACCCAGAAGCCTAACCACAATAGCAGGTAGTTGTCCTGTCCAGGGCATCATGGCTGAAATTTTTTCGATGGGCATGAATTTCATAACTGTACCCATCAACATTAATACTGATAATATGATCTGTGCTACCCAAAGAGAAATGTTTTTGACTTTTGAAGATTTTTGTTGGCTTGTCATAATTGTTTTTTTACAAAAATACTTACCTTTACTATACAATTGATAGCACTTCCATTTTGGATAGCACTATCCAAAATGGAAGTAACGTAAAAGAATTAATATGCTAACAAGTGAGGACTGCCCGAAAAATGTGCTTGCTATTAAGGATTCTTTAGAAGCTTTGGAAGGAAGATGGAAACTTTTAATCATCCTTTCGCTTTCAATAGGCAAAAAAAGATTTAAGCAAATATCTAAAGAGATACACAGCATCACAGACAAAACCTTATCAAAAGAATTAAAACACCTTGAGGTAAACAAGTTAATTAAAAGGGAGGTTCATAATACCTTTCCACCAACTGTTGAATATTCTATTACCAAACATGGAAAGTCACTTCAAAAATTACTTGATGAATTACACCGCTGGGGATTAAAACACAGAAAAGAAGTTATTGGCAAATAATATACTTACAAAGTCCAGAGTTATTTTGTAAGTAAGTCCAAATAAAAGGGAATTAATCAAGGCTTGTCCTAAACCCGACACTGAAAAGCAAAAAGCCACAGATACACAAGTTATCTATGGCTTTTAGTATTAAGAAGCGGTTATTGCTGCTTTATTTTAGTGCGTAGTTAATAAAACCAGTGTCAACTAATAATTCTGTCCCATCGTCTTTCATTTTTTTGAATTTATAAATTTAAAACCCATACATACCACCCGAAACGGAAATTTGCTCTCCTGTAATCCAAGCTGCATCATCTGAGGCAAGAAATACAACGGCTTTCGCAATATCTTCCGGTTGACCTCTACGACCAAGCGGTGTATGGGCAACAAACATTTTTTCGGCATCACTACCGGTAGTTACGCCAGCACTACTTGCACCTTCTGTTTCTGTAGCGCCCGGCAAAATGGAATTGACACGAATGTTTTTCGCACCCAGTTCTTTCGACAAAGAAATCGTTATGGCATCTATTGCCGCTTTAGTTGCTGAATATAACGAGACTCCAGCCATTGGCATTTTACTTGCACCTGAACTGATGTTTATGATATTACCGCCCTTATCTCCAAACAGTTTTAAAGATGCCTGGATAGTAAGTATTGGACCCAAAACATTAACATTGAAATGCTGATGAAAAGTTTCTACCGATGCCTGTTCAATAGGTAAGTATTGCTGATGGACCGCATTGTTTACTAAAATATCCAAGGTGCCGAAAGCTTTCTTTGTTTCTTCGAACAGTCGGATTACATCGCCTTCTTTTGATACATCGGCCTGCACCGCAATGGCTTTGCCTCCATTGTCTATTATAGCTTTCACTACTTTATCTGCTCCTTCTTTACTTGAAGCATAATTTACAACAACCTTTGCACCTTCTTTGGCAAAGTGTTTTGCGATAGATGCACCTATTCCTTTTGATGCACCTGTAACGATTGCTACTTTGTTTTTTAATTTATTCATTTTTCTATTTTTTTATTTTATTAAGTTGATTCAATAGCTGATTAATTTTAGTAATATGACCTGTTTCATGTTTTGTTAAAAATTCTAATGTTTCAATAAAATCTTTACTCCCAAATGCACGAAAATTGTTAAACATCCCTTTGTCGTAATCATTTTTTAAATAGTCTGCTGTAGGCAGCAACAATTCTTTTATTTCCTTAAATTCTTTACCTATATCGGTAGCGTTTGGATGAGAGCCCGACATATAATGTTGAATGTAGTATTGTTTAACATGGGGAGTATGCCCTTTGACTACATAAAAGTGATGTTGTGGTATTACCAAGATGTGTCCAAGATTCCAAAGAATATTGTTATTGCTTCCTTCAGGTATAAAACTTAGTTCATCGTTACTCAATTTTTCTAATTGCAATAGCAAGTTTGACCTTTGATTTTTTAAAAATTCAATTTGTTTTGTGATGTCCATTTTATGTAAATTGATTTAGGATTATTAGTTACTTGGCTAAATAGGTCATACCACCATCAACAAGGAGTTCTGCACCAAGCATAAAAGATGAATCATCAGAAGCCAGGAAAACTGCTGTTTTACCAATGTCAGATGGTTGTCCAATTCTGCCTATCGGCATTTCACTTGCAAAGTGTTTTTTTACACCTTCAATTTGTTCTGCGGGAACAAACTTTTCAAATGCCGGTGTATCTGTTGTGCCTGGTGTAATTACATTTACTCTGATTTTTCTGCCTAAAAGGTCGCTTGAAAACCCTTTTGCAAAAAAGATTACAGCCGCTTTTGCAGCACCATAAAGCGTAAAATTAGGGTATGCCCTATGGGCTGCATTTGACCCGATCAAAATAATAGAGCCACCATCATTCATATAAGGTAGTGCCTTATGAACAGTGAAGTAAACGCTTTTCAGGTTTAAATCCATTGTCTTGTCATAGTCGGCCTCGCCAAGAGTTGTCACAGTTCCTACAGCTCCACCACCTGCGTTGGCTACAATCACATCTATTTTACCAAATTTTTCAGATGTTTCTTTAAACACTCTTTCCAGATCGGTAAGGTTGGTTACATCGGCATTTATGGCTATAAAATTATCTCCTAGCTGAGCCAATGATTTATTCAGAGTTTCCTGATTTCGGCCGACAATAACTCCTTTAGCACCTTCATTTTTAAATTCTTGGGCAATACCAAACCCAATGCCACTATTACCACCTGTGATAACGGCTACTTTATTCTTTAATTTATTCATTTTTTAATTTATTTTTAAATTGTTTCACAAAGAAACTATTAATAGTTTATATTTGTAACCATTACAGTGTATTCTGGTTACCATAAGGTAACTACCAAATTTTAAAAACATGAGAGACGAGAAATTTTGCGCATCGAATTGCTCATTTACAAGAGCTATTGGTACAATTGGCAACAAATGGAAACCAATAATTATAAATGTAATTAGTACCAGAACCATACGCTTTGGGCAGTTAGATGCCATTATACCGCACATAACACGCAAGGTGTTAACCGAGCAACTTAAAGAATTGGAAGAAGACGGGATATTAGAAAGGATGGCTTATAAAGAATTACCACCAAGAGTAGAATATAAGCTGTCTGAAAAAGGCTTAGCTTTTTTGCCAATCTTAGAAAGCATTAAAGAATGGAATTGTAAATATGAAGTAGTTCCAATACCTGAAGAGACTGATTACAAATAGAGTGAATTACCCAAGACGCTATATAATCGAAACTTGACATCGAATCACAAATTCAAAATTCCACTCTTTGATTAAAAGAGTTCCACCTGTTTTTTACTCACCTTCACCGCCCCCTAAATATATTTTACCTAATTATCAAAAATAATTTTGGTTTGCAACACAAACCAAATTACATTTGCGAAGTAAACTTCAAAAAGTCTAAAACATGGAACAAGAACAAACCTTAAACCCAAAAGAAAGCTTGGCCCTTATTACGGATGTAATAAATAAAACCAAAGAGAACATTAACCATTATAGTTTTGTCTTTTTGTTATGGGGTTGGTTCCTTGCTATAGCCAGTATTATTAGGTTTTTGTTAACCTACTTCACCGATTTTAAGTATCCTTTTCTGCCATTTCCTATTTTAAGTGTGATGGCCGTAATTATTTCCATTATATTTTATACAAGAACAAAAAGCACCAATACTGAAACCTATTTAAGTTTTTTTCTTAAAAGGTTATGGCTTGGAATAATGTTAGGGTCTATTTTGTTAGTATTTGCCAGTGTCGTTCAAAAAATGCAACCTTCTACTTTCACTCTTATACTTGGTGGTATAGGAACCTTAGTTACCGGTCAAGTTCTTAAATTTAAACCTTTACAAATTGGCGGCATTATTCTTCTAATTTCATCCGTAATTTGTTGTTTTATTATTGACGATTATAAGTTTTTAATGGTGGGTCTTGCTATTATTCCTGGATATTTAATTCCGGGCTATATGCTCAAGAATGTAAAAGTGTAACTTTGACTGATGGAATTTCAAGAATTAGATCCTGTATTAAATACACCTGTGCGGTTGGCTGTGGTTTCTGTGCTTATTAAAGTAAAGCAAGCTGATTTTAATTACCTGATGGAGGTAACAAAAACCACCCAGGGGAATTTAAGTCACCAATTAAAAAAGTTGAACGAAGCAAATTATATAGAAATTGAAAAAACATTTAAAGGAAGCTACCCGCAAACTAATTGCAAGCTTACGGCAAAAGGAAAAAAAGCATTTGAAAAATACGTTGAAGAAATAAAAAAATATCTACACCTATGAGAAACATATATTTTTTATCCATTTGGTTTGCAATGCAAACTACATTAATGAAAAGAAGTAAAAAAATTCATCGCAGATTGCCGTTACTGGTAATTTGCCTAAGCATTTGTTTTAACTCATATGCGCAAAGCATACTAAAAGGCAAGGTAACCGATAAAAAAGGAGTGCCCATTGCCTTTGCTAATGTGTTTTTAAAAAACAGCATGGATGGAACAACAACCGATACACTTGGGGCTTTTAGTTTTACCACACAGGCAAAAGATAGTCAGGTGGTGGTGGTATCATTTGTTGGGTATACCGAACTTTTACAACCTATAATAATTAAGGATACGTTATATAATTTAAATTTTAAATTAAAAGAAGCCGGTACCACGCTAAATGAAATTGTAATTAATGCCGGTACGATGGATGCTACCAATGAAAGAGCCATAGCTGTTTTGCGTCCTTTAGATATCGTTACTACAGCAGGTGCTATGAGCATGGGCATAGCAGGAGCTATACAAACGCTGCCCGGTGTGCAAAGAAACGGTGGCGACCAAACTGGTTTGTTTGTACGAGGTGGGGACGCTTCGGAGACATCTTTTATAATTGACGGACTTACGGTACAAAATGCTTTTATGAGTGGTCCCCCGGGTGTTGGTCAGCGTAGCCGTTTTAATCCATTTCAATTTAAGGGCACCTCCTTTAGTACGGGTGGTTATAGCGTACGTTATGGGCAAGCTCTATCATCTGTTATTGATTTGCAAACAAACGATTTACCCGAAAAAACTACGTTTAGTGCAGGCTTAAATTTTTCGGGTGTAAATGCTTCGGGCTCTAAACTCATTGGAAATAATAGTGCTATTGAATATACAGGCTACTATTTAAATTTTAGTCCTTATTACGGCACGGCAAAAACCAATTACAATTTTGTTCAGGTTCCGCAGGGAGAGGGTTTTTCAACCCGCTTTGTATCTAAACTGTCTGATAAAGACTATTTTAAAATGAGTTTAACATATGGTGTTACTCAATCAGGTATAGAAATTCCTGATCCGAATAACTATCAAAACCTAGTTAGGTTTAATGTGCAAAATGAAAACACCTTATTCAACACATCCCACTCGCATTTTATCAGCGATAAATTAAAATCCTTTACGGCATTTTCATTCAGCAATAATACAGATGAAAACCAGTGGGCCAACTACAAACAACACAATAACGATGACCGCATAGAGGGCAGAACGGAATTAAAATACTATGCATCAAACAAACTAAGTTTGTTAGGAGGCATAGAAGTTCAGAAATACTCCTACACTCAAAATTTTGACTCGACTTTAAAAACATTTGATGAAGTCTTATCAGCCGCTTATATAGAAGGCGAGTATAAACCCGCCAGTTGGTTTGCCATAAAACCCGGTGTTAGAACAGAATATAGTCAGATTTTAGGAAAGGGAAATGTTTCTCCCCGACTTTCGCTTGCGGTTAAAACAGGTAGAAATACACAAGTATCGATGGCATCGGGTGTGTTTTACCAAACCCCACAAACCATGTATTTGCTTTTTGGTTATCGTCCCGATTTTCAGCAAGCCATACATTACATGGCAAATTACCAATGGTCAAAAAGCGACCGTACTTTTCGGGTAGAGGCTTATTATAAAAGTTACTCGCAGTTAGTACAGGAGCATTATGGGGCTAATTCATTTTACACACCTAACCCATATCGGTTTTATTTTAATCCCTTGCCGCAAAGCGTTAATAATTCGGGCAGCGGTTATGCGCAAGGTATAGATGTATTTTGGCGTGATAAGGCACTCTTTAAAAATTTTGATTACTGGATTTCGTATAGCTATGTTGATACTAAGCGACTTTACCAAAACTACATAGCAAGTGCCACACCTGATTATGTATCGAACCATAACTTAAATATAGTTGCCAAATACATGATTGAAAAAATTAAAACAAACATATCGGCTACGTATAGTTATGCCAGCGGTCGCCCCTACTATAACCCCGCCGCTACTGATTTTTTTAGTAACAAAGCTCCCGACTACAATAACCTCGCGCTTACTATTAGTTATGTTACAACAGTTAAAAAACTGTTTACGGTATTTTATTTTGCCATGGATAATGTAACCAATAATAAAAATGTGCTGGGTTACAGATACTCATTTAACGGGCAATATAAATCGCCTATACTCCCACCCTTATACCGTACATTTTTTATTGGGGTAAATATATCATTGAGTCCGTTTAAAAAAGATGAATTATAAATCAATAACTAAAAACAAATGAAAACAAAAATCGCAACAATGCTTACGCTGGTTTGTTTAACAGCCAGCACTTTAAAATCGCAAACGCTTGAAGAAGCTTTGAAAAACTCACTGACAAAATTTGATGCCGCAAAAACCGAACAGGAAATGGTTGGTACCTCCTCTCAGTTTGATATGATTACTAATAAATGGAGCGACCAATGGCCGGCTGATTTTTACGCTGCTTATGCTAAAATTAAAGTTTCGCTTAAACTTACCGATAAAGCTAAAAGAGACCAGTATTTGGATGCCGCTAATGCGCTCATAGAAAAAGCCGACAAGCTTTCGCCAAACAATGAGGAGATATATATTTTGGCGGCATGGAGTGCCAAAGCACGAATAGCCATTGATGGAAAAGACCGTTGGAAAAAATTTGGCGAAGTGTATGATGATTATATTGCAAAGGCTAAAAAAATAAATTCGGAAAACGCAAGAATATTCTTCTTAGAAGGGCAAGGCCCTTTTTATAAACCAAAAATGTGGGGCGGCGGAAAAGATAAAGCCAAACCTTATTTTGAAAAAGCAAAAGAGTTATTTGCTAAAGAAGATAAATCAAGTTTATTGAAACCATACTGGGGCGAAAAAGAAAATGAAGAATTGCTGAAGCAGTGTAACGAGTAATTTCGCGAATGAAACCTTCTACCGAAAGAAAAGTAATTCGCTGGGTTCATATACTATTTAGCATACCGGTTGTTGGTTATTTATATGGGCCAGTTGCAACAATTCCGCAGGCGGCTTTTGTCACCCGGTGGGTTTTCTTTCCTATTATTGTATTATCTGGGATTTGGCTTTGGAAAGGGCAATGGCTAAAAAAATATTTTCAAAAGAAAAAATCAGAACACGCTAAAGAATAAGTATACAATTCATTTAAAGGGTCTATAAACCTATGAGTATTCATAAAGACTTCTATTATTTATTCTATGTACTAACGCCCCAATATACAAATATCTTGAAGAATTGATTTCAAACACTTCATAACAACTTAGGTCAACATTGACCTAAGTTGTTATGAAGTGATAGTTTTAGCAAACCTTATTGCTTCAAAACATATTAAATTTTACAAAATTAATAAAATTGTGCCGGCTATAATTAACGCAGCCCCAATAGCCACTTTAAGCGTAAGCACTTCTTTAAGAATAACGACAGAAAGAATTATTGTTAGTGCCACACTTAATTTATCTACTGGGGCAACCTGTGACACTTTACCCTATCGCAGATATGTATATGAGTTTGTAGCTATATTCAACAGAATAACCAACCATATAAAAACAAAGATGATGATAGAGAAGAAAACAAAAAATGGCATAAAATGTATGGCATTTTTTATAGTTAGGTAATCTTAGTTTATTAGTCTTTAATAAATTTAATTATTTTAGTTTGGTTGTCGTTTGAAGTTACTTTCATAAAATAAACACCGTTAGCTAAGTTTGCTATATCTATGGCTTGAACTTGTTGCGCTCCATTTACTCTTTGTTCGGCAATAACTGTTTGTCCGATAACATCGGTAACTGAAATAGAGCTTGTGTTTTCAAACACAGTTACCGAAATATAGTTATGTGCAGGATTAGGATAAGCATAAAGACCTGTTGACATTTCAATAGTTGAGATGCCAACCGTAGTATAAATATTAATGTTGTCAACAAAAAGCCAGTTGCCCCAATCAGAACGGTTTTCGAATGCAAACATTACATCAGGCATTCCCGAAAGGGCAGATAGATTAATGGTTTCGTTACGCCATTGAGTTGATGTGGGTACCCACTCGGTTATGTTATGAGAAGTACGCTGATAGATTGGTGCAGTAGCAAGCACAGAACCTCCTTTTTTATAAAGATTATGCCAGGTTGTACCACAATCTGACGAATAATAAACAACAAGTGTATCGTTTCTGGCTGCGCTGCTATCCGGTCTGGTTGCGGGTGCATAAGCTACTTCAAAAGTAAGAACTTCGGTGGCGGCATTTGTAAAATCGTATCCGGGTATATAAAACCTTCCGGCTTGTCCGGTCATGTTACCGTCTCCGTTACCTTCGGCATTATCATATGCAATTGAATTAATGCCTGTTTTAGCAGCGCGGTTGCTAACCATCCAGTTACCATAGTTTAAAGAGTTATTAAGTGCCCAACCTGTAGGAAGGTTATTGCTTGTTTCAAAACCTTGACTAAGCGGTAAAGCCTGCCCTATGGCACTCGTGTAAAATGTAATAACTGAGCGGTCGTTTAGTGTATCTCCATCAGTTGTAGAATCAGGTTTACTTGTATAACAGGTTAATGTATGTGTTCCGCTGCCAACAGCCATGCTTCCTAAGGCCAGTGTGTTTGATTGTGCAGAAACCAGCATGCCAGACCAATGTATAGTTTGTACTGTATTGGCATCTATTTTATAATTGATATGACATGTTTTTAAAGTATCGCTGCCAAAATTAAAAAGTGTAATAATTGGATTTATGCTTGTTGCACAAGTAATGCTTGCAGGCGCATTAATAGATCGTACTCCGGCATCAACAGGTAAAACAGCCAAAGGCTGAATGCCAAATACGGCTTCCTGACCCTGTGTAAAGTCGTAACTGCCACCGCCACCTAAATTAAGATTGCTAAGCGGATAAAATCCATTATTCTGCCCGCTCCAACCCCAATTCATATGGACGTTACCACTTCCGTCATATCCATCAAGTACCCAACAATGGTCGCCACCAGCATATTCAATGGGTCTGCCGGCATATAAATCAGTCAGTATAAATTGCATCCAAGCTGTATCGGTAAAATTATTTTTTAGCAATCCTTTTATTGTATAGGGGTCATAATTAAAATATTTAGGTAAGGCAGTTTGAGAGCAAAAAATACTTTCGGGAATAATAACTTCAGCGCCGCTGCCATTAGGGTCATAATCCATATGAACACTAACTCCACAATGATACATAAGCTGGGCAACAGCTGTGTTAGTTGAAGCTACTGATAAAGGCATAGCAGCCCAGTTATATGTAGTAGCTCCGTAATTGGCATGTAGTGTGCCAAAGTTATTGGTAAATCCATTTGCGGTGCAATCGCAATAAGAAGAAGAATCTTTTCCCTGCGAAGGATAATTCCAATATCGCATAATTTGAGCCATACATGTGGCCACGCAACCTGTTACAGAACCACTTGGACATGAATCGTTGTAAAATGGTGCTTGGTCCCAGGTGGTTTGTACAAGTGGTGTAACGCTTGCCGAATTTATCGTTATGGGCTGCGTGTTTAGTTTTGCATTTGTTGGGTTGATATATTTATTCCACTCGTTGCTTACAACTTGATTTGCCTGCACACCCTGTAAAGTTGCCTGATAAATCTCATCTGTTCGTTTATTCAACCAATACGCTATGTTTGTGTTTTTACCCGGAATTACAAATTGCTTTTCAGTAGAGTATCCAATTATAGGCAGCAAGGCATCATCAGCAGTTATAATTACAAAACCATCATCAGTATTAATGTTAAAGGCATAATAAGCTGCCGCACCATTTTTAGAAAAACCCATATAAGTGAGGTTTACAGAAGAAACAGCCTTAACAGAATGCTGTTTGTAAAAATTTTCGGCAACTGTTTGTGCCATACCAGGGGTAATAGGCTTTGCTTGCGCAAAATGTGTTCCTAAAAGGAAAAAGGCAGCGTAACAAAATTTTTTCATTTGAGTGGTAGTTTAATTAGAGCCAATGTTATGAAATTGAACGGCCAAAACCAAGTTTTTAAAAAATAAAACCAAAGATTATGAACTATTTTTCTTATCAAAACCAAATTTAAATTTCCTCCACCCAATATATAGTTCGGGACTTTATTTCAATCCAAAAAATGTTCAAGCTGTTTTTTAATTTAAACGCATTCTTTTCTGCATCATAAGCAGCATTATAAGTTTGACCATCTATATTTAAGATAACTTTTTGTTTGTCTAAAGGAACGCTATCATTTGCGTTTTTCCATTCCCGATTCATATAGTTTTATTTATTGCATATTTTGTAAAATCATATTAATTAAAATAAGTGTAGAGTAAACGGCTCCCGTTAGAGAGCCGTTACCCACACTTATTGCGATGATTGAACAAACAACCTAATCAAACGGAATTAAGCAAAAAACCGCAGGACATGGATTGTTATTCAGGTTCATCACAATTTGGATAAGCAGGTACGCCATCAAATAGGCCTTCCATTCCTATTTAACAGCAACTTACCTATCCAATATGACAACAGCTTTGCCTGAAAAATACAAAGAGCATTGCTGTTGCCAATTTTATTAGCACTTATTGTAGTTCACAAGTAGTCGTAGCTGTTCCTGCTACCGTCATTCCAAATCCGGTGCAGGTTGTTGTAGCTTTTGACTTCGTATTGTCAATTGTTACAACCGTTGTAAAATCGTTGATGCCAGGTTGCAACGTAGTACAAGTACATGTATGCGCTTTTCTACACGATGTAGAAAGAGCGGTTACTATTATTAATGATAAGACTATTTTTTTCATTTTAATTTGGTTTTATGTTTAATATTCTTCTCTATTTAATTTGATTGAGTAAGTAACCCTGTTTGAAAAAATCGCCCACTAACAATGGAAAACTTACAGAGCACTTACTCAATTTTATTTACCGAACTGATAGGCCAATCCTAAATTAATGTTTAACATCGTGATAGCCTCATGATAATTAGTTATAAGCCTGCCTGCAACAATAGCCCTGTTTGAGTTTTGTATGGCAATGTTCGGGTCGGTATAATAATAATCGGCATTAAGTTTAATGCCGATATGATTTGTTATTGAATATCGGATACCCGCACCTGCCTGAAAACCAAAACCTGTTCCGCTTGAAATATTTTGTGCGCAAGGATGTGGTTTTCCGCCATCTTCTATGAAAATGTCAAACTCAGGCGTATAAACAAGTGTAAGCCCTCCAACGGCACGAAAATCAATCGTAAATTTTTTAATGGGAAAGGAAAGATAAGGCCCAACAAAAAAATTGTAAAAATTGTATTTAGTCGTTACTGTAACAGATACGCTATCCACATCAAAGTCCTGTTTATAGCCATCCGACATAGATTGTAAATTAGCTGTGCTAAATGAAGCAAAAGAAAATAAACCACCGATACCAATATATTTATTCAGGTAGTAAGCACCTTCTATACCCGTATTGTAACCCATTGCATTTGCATAGCCTGAGCTGTTATTGTTATAATCCGATTTAGTAATGTTGCCCATCAGGCTTGAGTAACCGCCAGTAACGCCAATAAAGCTTTTTGCTTTACCCGTATTTGCATCATCTTGCGCAAAAGCAGCACAACTTATAAAGCCTGCTACTATATATAAAATTAGTTTTTTCATTATTTAAATTTTAAAGAATTAATAAATTACAATTTGCATTTGTACCTGCGAGTCTGTTGAGCCAGGAGCAAAAGTTCCGTTCTTTGAATTAGGCTGGTGCCTTAAATAACCTGTGCAATAAGAACTAGCTCCATTTACAGTATAAGTTGTAGCAACTTGGTCAGTAAGTCCTATCGGTAGAGGAGGGTTGTTAGAATCATGGTCTTCGTATGTAACTTTAAAATTGGCGGGATTGGTTGTTGCATCCTGATTAGCAACCCCACACAACCCAAGCGAATTATAAAAGAAATACAAATGATAGTTCTGTCTTTGTACGCCTATTTCCTGTGTTATGTCATTTACCGGATTTTGTGTTTCATCATATATATGAACTGTTAATGCATATGTTGAATTAGCATGTAAACGTGCTATGGGTTTAAGTGTGTCTTTATAAGGCTTGCTTAAAACAGTGCTATCTCTCCAAACAGCCCAGCATGTATCGTGTGGGTTAGCTGTATTTTGGAAACGCCATTTGATGGTAGTTAAAAATTCATTCCCCGGCAAAGGCGGGGAAACAGCTTGTTCTGTTTTTTTACAAGAAATAAATATTAGTGCACTCAATAAGAATGCACCAAATAATATTCGGTTTAATTTTGTGTTCATTTTAGTTTTAATTTTTTTATTAATATGATTTTTTAAATTTTATTGTAGTAAGTATATCTGATGATATATGGTGGCCCTCTTGATTGTAAGAGTTTCTTTAAAGTATTTCGTGTTTCACAGAAATAAAAAATGAGATTACGTGTAACAGTAAAGTAAATTACCGGAACATAAAACCCGCTTACTAATAACTTCTTGTTTGTAATAACCTCGCATAAAAGACAGTTTTGTATATCCGGTTTATGTGCATGGAAACCGTTTTTTGAATAATGCCTTAGCGATACTTCGCCACAACATTTACTTATTTCATGTTGATGCGTAAATAAAACAACTTGCCCTACTACAAAAATTGTCAGCAGCAGCTTTGCATACAGGATATGTTTTTTACTTCTATACATCCTGCTTTTTGCTAAATACGGAGAAAGGTATCTTTAAACGTAGAGTGAAATTTCGTCCTAAGGCATTATTGAAATAACGGAAACGGTCTAAGTAATCTCTGTAAACAGTATTCAGAATATTGTTTGCCATAAAATTAATGTTGATTAATTGCTGCTTTATAGGAATTGAAAAACCTATATCGGCATTCAACAACCAATATCCTGCGGGTGGCGGAATATAATCTTCATTAGGCGGTACATGGGTTTGCTTGCTTACTACCAAAGCAGACGTGCTAAAATAAAGTTGCTTCAGCTTGCCAAGCGAATTTTTTGAAAATGTAAATCCGTTTTCATATCGGTTGGCAGGTGCATAAATCAAATAATTATGAATGCCTCTGTTATAGGCATACAGGTAAGTGGTTTTAGAATTAATAGTTAACCAATTAAAAAGCTTATAGTTGATATTAGCATCAACTCCGGTTAAATAAACATTAGCTGCGGTATATTGAAACAAGGGGAATGTTCCTACTCCGGTAGTTATTACTTTTGGGTATTCGGGCTTTAAATAAATGTAGTTATTAATGAGATTGTAATAACCGCCTATTTCTACTGCTAACTTTTTTGAATTAAAATTGAAATAGGTTTGTGCGTTGTAAGAGCGTTCCGCTTTTAAAGTAGTGTCACCTTTTTCATAGGATGCAGCACTTTGATGTATTCCGTTTGCAAATAATTCTATGGGTGCAGGTGGTCTCCATCCGATGCCTACTGAGGAATTTAGCGAGAGAAATTCATTAAATCTATATACAGCACCTAAGGTAGCACTGTAATTTGCCCAGCTATATTCAGATGAATGTTTGGTTAATGTGGAAAAATCTTCCGTGTAAGTTTGCATCCACAAATAATCATAGCGGGCTCCGGCTTCAATAGTCAATTTTCTTTTATTCCATTTTTCAAGAATAAATGCGCCTCCGCCATAATTGCGATAATTGGGTATCAAAGCACGGTAGTCAAGTCCCTGATAAATATTCCCCTGACTGATAAAATTAGTCCCTATGCTTCCCGAAATATTTTTTATAGATGGATGCTCCCAAATAAGTTCATGGGTCGTAGATGTTAACTGAAAATAGGCATCGGGCGTATTTGGCGGTAAATTACCAAGGGGTTGTTCATCTCCAAACTCTGAACGTCTGTTTTGCTGCCAAGCATATGTATATTCTAATTTACCTGCTTTATTAAATTTATAAAAACCTTTTCCTTTTGCTGTTTTATGGTCAACCTGCTGATAACCTCTTGTTATATTATATGAAAACACAGAAGGCCACAATGGTGCTGGTCTTGTTGCTGCCGCCTCCAAATCTTGTAAGTTTCCGATAATAGAAGTCCATGAAATGCCAATGGTAGTATTAAAATCACTAAAGAATCCATCTATGCCAAAGTTCTTTTTTCTATATGAAAGTGCTCCCGAGTAATTTCTTTCCTGTATGCCGCTATTTGGTAAATAATAAGTAGGTGTACTAAAATTACCCGCTTTTCTAAAAGTTCCCTGCGCTCTCCAACTTAAACCGGATAATTTCTTTCCGAAAGCTCCCTCCAAAAATCCTGAGCCTGTTCCTGACCTACCATTTGTTGCACCAACTAAATTTATTTCTCCGTTTAAACATTTGGTATGCGGCATTTCTTTGGGGTCAACTAATACTACACCTGCAATGGCATTCATTCCGTAACGTATGCTGGCAGCTCCTTTTATAACACTTAACTTAGTAGCAATAAAGGGGTCTATTTCGGGGGCATGGTCAGCTCCCCAGTTTTGCCCTTCTAATCGCACACCATTATTTAATAATAATACACGGTTGCCGTATAAACCATGTATCATGGGTTTAGAAATGCCCGGGCCGGTTTGTAAACTGTTTACACCCACAATAGCTTTTAATGCTTCTCCTAAAGATGAGCCTCTCGTTTTTTCTATGGTAATGCCACTAATCTCATCTTTTTGTAAGGTTTCTACCTCTTGTTTTTTTATCTGATGGTCTTCAATGGTAACATCTTTTAAGGTGTTTAAGGGAAGTAAATTAAACACAACCGAAGTGTTGTTTGTAATAGTAATGGCAGTATCTAAATCAGCATGACCAACATAGGCTACTCGTATATTGTATTTACCTTTACATAAGCCCTCTAAATAAAAATGGCTGTTATCATTAGCTGAAATGCCTTTATTTAATTCTTTAATGTAAACCGTTGCAAAACCAAGTTCCTCATTCAGTTTGGTGCAAATAATTTTCCCCGACAAAGAATACTTGCATGTATCGTTTTGTGCAGCAATTTTTGTGCACAGTAGAAATGTAAAAAGTATGCAGATGCAGTTACGCATATTAAAAGCCCAACAAATTGTTTAATTGAAAAAATTACTGTTAGTACAGAATGATAGATACCATTAACTGAATCGACAAATAGATTGCCGAAAGCTGTTTCAAACAAGAGCACGTTCTTGTAAACTTTGGTTACATGAACAATACAGAAACTACACTAAAAAATTTAAAGGTTTGAAACAGGCACTAACAAGCGGGAGGCCCACGAGATGAAACACTAAGATTGGTTTCAATTATATAAGGAGAAATTTTTGGTGTTTGATAAATAGAAATAATAGTACGGAAAACAGCAACTTCATTAGTAACTGTTACCGCATCATATAAAGGGGTTTGTGCATTGAAAATCTCGCAATGGGTTTGCTCGTTTTCAACGTGCGTGCCCATGTCTTTGTGGTAATAATCGCAATAGTTTTCTACTGTGTCTGTATGCCCTGCAAACAGCTTGTGAAATAAGGAATGTGGTAATGAAGAATAAGAGAATACGAGAAGCAGTAAACAAGAAATATATTTTCTGAGCTTCATATTCATGGTAGGCAAATGTAATGCAAAATAAAATAGATTCCCAAAAACTTAGTGTTTTAACAGTTATATTAATGATACTGTTTTAAAGAGCCGTTATTTGAAAGGGACTTTTCTTTCCGGCAACCTGAATGACTTTAATGTATTTTGATTCAAATATTTTATAATTTACCCATTTGGGTAAAATGTATTACATTTGTATCATCAAAATGACAACAGATAGTTTTAATACAGAGCAAAAGATTATAGAGTCAGCAGAAGATGTTTTTCATCAAAAAGGGTACGATGGGGCTCGTATGCAGGAAATTGCCGATAAAGCCGATATTAATAAAGGATTACTACATTACTATTTTAAAACTAAGGACAGCTTATTTGAAACTGTTTTAAGTATTGCTTTTCGTAAAGTGCTTTCGCACATAGAATCTATTCTTTTAAAAGAAATTCCATTAGAAGACAAAATAGACCTTATCGTGGATGGGTATATGAATATGCTTTCAAGAAACACCTCCCTGCCACGGTTTGTTATGAATGAGCTTAGTAAAAACCCGGACAAGTTTATTGCTAAACACATTAATAACAATATGAAAAAGGCATTTTCGGTTTTTGAGCAAGATCTTCAGAAGGAAATAAAGGCTCATAAAATACGTCCGATTGATCCTCGCCAATTATGTATAAATTTAGTTTCCTTGTCTATTTTTCCTTTTATGGGAAAACCCATTTTGCAAGTTGTGATAGGTGTAAATAACAAAGAGTTTCAATTATTGCTACAGGAAAGAAGAGAACATATAAAGTCATTTATTAAGCAGGCTATAAAATTTTAATTTTTTTTGAAGCAAAATTACCCAAACGGGTAAAATGAAAATAACAAAAAAACAATATAACATGGGTGAAATAATAGTTTTTTCAATAGGTTTACTTGCCATATTAGGAGTTCCGATTATAACTGCTCTTTTTGCCAGACGAATGGGCAGAAGACCTTGGCTTTGGTTTTTCATGGGGCTTATATTGCCTGGTATTGCTACTGTTATCATTTTTTACTGCCCGATCTTTCAGATTCTGGGCAATCGAAAATTTAATAGTAAAGGTTATTCTTGTAAGACTTAAAATTCAAAATGATTATGCAGTCAAAAGACATTATTATCGTAGGTGCCGGCCCAACAGGTTTAATGATGGCCAATCAATTAACTCGTTTCGGAGTCGATTATATCATTCTGGATCAAAAATCCGGGCCACCTGATCATTACAGTCTGTCCACCGCATAGTTCAGTTCAGTTACCCCTGAAGTAAATTGTCGGGTAGTCAATAGGTTTAGTTTAATTTTGTCTTTGATGTCTACAAACAATTGAATGCCTTTTCCAAGAACAATTGGATTAACAAATAGCCAGTAACCGTCAATTAAGTTCTGTTGAATAAGTGAATGTGTTGCTGTCGGGCTACCAAAAAGCAAGATTTCTCCACCTGCCTGTTGTTTTATTTCGTTTATTTTGTCCGAAAGGTTATCGCTAATAATTGTTGTATTAGCCAAACCTCCGTCTTTTATTGTTTTCGATAAAACAACTTTGTGAACTTTGTTATACCACTTTGAATGTTTAATGTCGTGCTTGCTCGCATCTGGCTTGTCTCCTGCAGTAGGCCAGTAATTTTCCATCATCTGGTAAGTTACTCGTCCATATAACGCCGTATCGGTTTCGCCTATCCGCTTACCGACATGATCAAAAAGTTCTTCATCAAGTTTGATCCAGTTCATTTCTCCGTTTACTCCTGCTACAAAACCGTCAAGCGATATGTGCATAAATGAAATTATTTTTCTCATGTTTTCTATTTTTTATTATTTATGGTTTGTTACTTTCTTTATACAATGACCGCTACCCATTGGCTTTTTGTCACACTTTATTATTAATTGCTTTAATCTTACACCAAAAAATGTATGAAGCTGTAAGTAAGAGAATGCCAATTGAAGGAATTAGGATATTTGAACTAAAACCATCTACTTGAATAATTGAATAGGTTGCCCCTACTAAATCAATACATAAGCCTGCATAAGCCCATTCTTTCAATCTGTTGAATTTTGGAATTAATATGGTAATTGCACCGAGTGCTTTTGCAACGCCTAAAAAAGGCAATAGATACATCGGGTAGCCTAAATGTTCAAAGACTTTTTTTACTTCGTCTATCATTAAAATGTCAGGAATAGCACCTAAACCCATAAACAAGGCAAACAAGATTGTTGTTGTCCAAAAAATTATTTTATTCTTTTTCATTGTTGTAAAAGTTTAAGATAATTTTCAAGTCGATTTAAAGTTTGCTTACCACCTTCAATAGCATTTACCTTTTTATTTAATTCCTCAATAATTGCTTTTGACTTAAATATTGACTTCATTGTCAATAATGTTTTTCCTTCAACCTCTTCAAATAAAATTGTAACTGTGAAGTTATAATCTTCGCTTCTTTCACCAGAATGTTTATAAGATAAAAAGGATGGTTTTTTTACTTCCACGTACTCAATTTTGCTGTCCCAATCCCTTCCCATACCATGCATAATAAAGTCCCAAATTTTGCCTGGTTCTACATTCATTGATTTTGTCGTTAGCGAAAAACCATTTGGGCCCCACCATTCTTTGATATGTTCCGGGGTAGTCCACACTTCCCAAACTAAATCCCTTGGAGCATCCAGAATTCTTGTATGTATAAGTATATTTTCTTCTTGTTTGAATGTATTGTATTTATCCATCTTTCTATTTTTTCTTTTTTTGAATTTTAGCTAAATAACTTTCCAATGAGTCAAATTTATTATTCCAATGTTTTCGGTATTGGTTTACCCAGTCCGTTACTTCATTTAATTTTTCGAGTTTAGCTTCGCAATATCTTTCCCTGCCTTGTTGTTTGATTACAATAAGACCACAATCATTAAGGAATTGGACATGCAATGAAACTGCTTGTCGGGTAATATCAAACTCCTTCGCAATTGCATTAACATTGAGTGATTTTTGAGCCAGCATTCCTATAATTTGTCTACGAGTTGGATCTGCTATTGCTTGAAAGATATCTCTTGTTTGTGTCATAATGCGCAAGTAATTTCTTGCAAATATATGCGCAATATTTGACTTGCGCAATTTTTTTCAAAATTTCATGGAACGTGTTAACCTACGTGGTTTGTACTGTCAGACTTAAACTGTTATAGATTAGATACCCATAACGTACCTAAAGTAGATACGTGCCTGATCTTTTTTCTATGCGATATTACAAAAGGCTTATTTCTTTAATTATTCTTTCCAGTGTTTTGTTATGAGGAGTTAATTCATACTCAACAATAATAGACTTGGTTTATAGATGACAAATTTAATTTTCCAAACTTATTGTTTCGACAAAGTTAGTGGGTCAATTTTACTCAGAAAATTTATTGTATGAAACAAGATAAATTCTTGATAAAAGGGTGTTTAATCAAGTAAAACTACCGGTTGGTGTAAAAAAGTTTTTATTAGGGAGCAAAATGTTGAATTTTGACACATAATTAAAACATTATGAAAAAAATAATCAATTGGTTTTTAAACCCTCCGATAACAGGACAATCTTCTATTTTAATTATCAGACTTACGGCTGGTGGCGTTTTTTTATGGGAAGGGATTTTGAAGTTTGTTTATGTAAACCAAGGAGTTGGCAGGTTTACAAAATTAGGTTTTCCTAACCCCGAAATGACTGCGAACTTTATTGCCACGGGTGAAATTATTGGCGGGATGTTATTGCTACTTGGGTTATTTACAAGAGTAACAGTTTTTTATTTTATTATAGAAATGATTGTTGCCATGTTGAGTACAAAAATTGCTTTGTACTTAGGTACTAGTCCGTTGCCATTACCTCCTGCTCCGCCAAAGGATGGTATTTGGGCGGTGTTGCACGAAATACGATCGGATTATGCTCAAACTCTTTGCTGTTTATTCTTATTGATTGAAGGTGCAGGTAGAATATCGATAGATTTTATTATTTATACATCTAAAAAAATATATAGTATGAGTAAAAATAATCCTATTTAATAAGAGGATAGATGGAACTGAAAGTAAATACATTGATTGATTGCTTATGCGATTGTTATAATAATAATAATTTCATTTTTGATACTCTATAAGCGAGGGTAAAACAGTAAAAATAATTAAAAACACAATTAATGAAGCTAGTTTACAATGTTAGGTTGGTTTTTTAATTTCTTTTTAAATAATAATTAGTATTATGAGTCAACAAAATTTATTTTATTTTTTCATCCAAAAATAAACAAATGGTCTAAAGATTTATTTAAGTTCGTATGAATGCAGTAAAAACGAAAATTTTATTAGTTGAAGAGAATGATAATTTTGGTTCTATTCTGAAAGAATATCTTGAAACAAAATTTTTCTTGGTAGAAAAAGCTAAAAACGGAAGAGAAGCTTATGATTTATTAAGTAATCAAGAGTATGATTTGTGCTTATTAGATATCAGGGTACCTTTTAAGAATGGCTTTACCCTTATTAAGGATAATCTTGCCATTACAAAAGAAATAGTAGTAAATAACAAAAAGATGCCAATCATTTTTCTTGCCGCAAATTCAACAAAGAAAGATGTTATAAACCGATTAAATGCCCGTGTTTTTGATTATATAACCTTCCCTTTTCATGTAGAAGAGTTATTAACCCGAATACATGCTGTTTTACGACGTGAAGTAAAAATGCGAATGTCAGATAATGTTCCTATAGAATTTAGTATTGGAAAATATACTTTTAATACCGATACACAAATCCTTGCATTGGGGAAATACGAATGTAAATTAACGACTAAAGAAGTTCAATTGCTTCGTCTTTTGATGCTTAATAAAAATGAAATAGTGGATCGTTCTTATATTCTTGAAACAATATGGGGTGAAAATAATTATTTTAAGAGTCGTAGCATGGATGTATTTATTACTCAACTACGCAAACATTTAAAGAATGATGAGAAAATAGAGATTGTAAATGTGCGTGGAAAAGGGGTCAAATTACTTATTTAAGCCTTAATGCTATGATGGCAAATTATATTAATTACTATTCATAGGGAGATATGATTAGGCTTATTTTATTATTTACACATCGAAAAAAGTATATAATATAGGAAAATAATATTACTTATATAATAAAGTAGATGGGAACCGAAAGTAAGTATGTTGATTTGAATACTTATGCGATTATTATAGTAATAATTTCATATTTTATATTCTAAGTGTAAATTCAAATTTATTAGTTCTATCCGAATGTTTTCTTTCAAAAAAAGTCTTTTAGTTAGTTTATTGGTTTGCAACAGCATAGCGTTTTCGCAATCGTCGGTTGCCAAATACAGTAATGAGTTTTTAGCCATTGGTGTTAGCGCCCGTGCTTTGGCTATGGGCGGTGCGTGCATTGTAAGTACAAACGATGTGTCGGCAGGATATTTTAACCCCGCAAACTTGTTAAAAATTAAACCCAAGTTTCAATTAGCTTTAATGCATGCCGAATACTATGCCGGCATTTCTAAATACGATTATGGTGCTTTTTCAACCCGTATAGATAGTAATAGTACAGCCTCGGTAAGCGTTATTCGTTTTGGCACCGATAACATTCCAAACACGCTAAATTTAATAGATAATAACGGAAATGTAAACTACAACCAAATAAGCAGCTTTTCGGTAACCAACTTTGCAGCCTTACTTTCTTACGCGCGTAAAATCCCTAAACTAAAAGGGGTTAATGTGGGTGCTACGGCAAAAATTGTGCGTAATAAATTAGGTCCGTTTGGGGGTTCGTGGGGTTTTGGTTTTGATATAGGCGCATCCTACTCGTATAAAAAATGGAACTTTGCAGCCGTAGGGCGCGATATTACGGGTACATTTAATGCTTACACCTATACACTAACCGATGCGCAAAAGCAAGTGTTTGCAGCTACAGGTAACGTTATTCCTTCAAACTCATTAGAGGTAACTTTGCCCAGGTTAATTTTGGGTGCATCGCGCACCTTTACCTTAATGAAAAACAAATTAACCATTATGCCCGAAGTTAATTTAATAACCACGTTTGATGGTAAGCGTAATGTGTTGCTTGCTACCAGGGCTTTTAGTACCGACCCGGTTATGGGCTTAGAAATTGGTTATTTGCGCATGATTTATTTACGCGCAGGTGTAAATAATATACAAAAAATGACTGATGTGTCCGGTAAATCACAAACAGTGGTTTCGCCAAGTGTTGGTGTCGGAATCAAGTATAAAATTTTTCAATTAGATTACGCACTTACTTATTTTGGCGGCGGAAATAATGGTATAGGTTTATACAGCAATATTTTCTCATTAAAAATAGATATCAATAACTTGCATCTTCCTAAGCCAAAAGCATAAATGATTAAAACACGCATTACATACGCAGTTTTGTTTGTATTTGTGGCGTTATCCGTTTTTTCGCAAACACCCGGTTTTAATAATAGCTGGATTAATTTTGGGCAAAAATATTACAAAATAAAAGTTGCCGTTGATGGTTTATATAAATTAGACTCGGCTTCGTTATCTGCTGCCGGGGTACCAATAAACACTATTGACCCGCACCATATACAGCTTTTTCAAAAAGGAAAAGAGCTTTATCCCTACATAGCCGGTGAGGCGGATAGTGTGTTGAACACTCGCGATTATATTTTATTTTATGCCGAAAAAAATAACGGTAAAGACGACTCTCTTTTGTTTTCTATATATCCAAACGCTCCTTACTTAACCAATCCATATTTTAGTGTAATTAACGATACATCGGCGTAAAGAATTAATACAATGCCAAAAAAGAGAATGATATATGATCGATTTAATTTTCAAGCTGATTGTTTTAACAAATATAGTGAACAGGCTTTTTTTCATAAATTTATTACATAAAAAAGTTAAATTCTTAATAAAAGGATATTTAATCAAGTAAAACTACTGGTTGATGTAAAAAAGTTTTTACTAAAGAATTAAGTGCAGAATTTTGCTATATAATTTAAACAGCCAAACAAGTTTAATATTTTCAGCAGATGATTTTTAACAAAAGATTTTATCTAATAATTTTTATGTTGGTTTGCTTTTGCAAAATAATTTCTCAATCATTGAAAGTGCAAAAAAACAACTTAGTGGAAGAGATTGGTGTTATTAAAATTAAATGGCGCACGCCATTTAATTTTCAGCGAAAGGGAGAAACAATTAAAACACTTTCTTTTGAAGGCTCGACTTTTATGGAAGAAAAGGATTTTTTGCCCTTTTTGTATTTAAAAGAAGCTTGCAAACAAGGTGTTAAATTACAAGCCATTGTGCAACCTATTTTAACCGAAACTTTAACCGCACAAGAAGAGGCAAGTGTGAATAAAAAATATGTTACAGATAACTTTGACATTGTAGAACCTTCTGTAAAAACAGAGAGAAAGGTGCCTTATATGTGTTGCAAATTAGTTCCTATCCGCATAAATAAAACAACGGGTAAATTAGAAAAATTAGTTTCGTATCGCATACAATGGCAATCAACATCAGAACCTTTATTAGCTAATGGACGTAACGGAAATCATTATAATAAAATGCAATCTTTTGTAGGTTCATCTGTATTAGAAAACGATACTTGGTTTAAAATAAGTACGGCCGAAAATGCTGTATATAAAATTGATAAAGCAATGTTAAAGAGTATGGGGGTTGATGTTGGTTCTATTGATCCAAGGAACATTAAAATATATGGCAATGGAGGCGAAATTTTATCAGAAGCTAATAGCGATTTTCATTACGATGATTTAACTGAGAATGCCATCTTTGTTCAAGGCGAAGCCGATGGAAAGTTTGACAACACCGATTATATCTTATTTTATGGTCAATCTCCACACAAATGGAAATACAATGCGGGTGCAAATGAATGTACCCGATATATAAGAAACAAACATTATTATTCTGATTCTGTTTTTTATTTTTTAACTATAGATAACTCTTCTTTCGGAAAAAGAATTACATCTGTGTCAAACGCTTCTACCCCTGCAACCAACATGGTTACCAGTTTTGATGATTATATAGCTTATGAAAAAGATCTCACTAATATGGTAACATCGGGCAGAGAACTTTATGGCGAAAACTTTGATAATACTCAAAATTATTCCTTTCCTTTTTCGTTTCCCAATTTACAAAATGATACCATTTGGCTGCAAACAAATTTAGTTGGCAGGCGTGTGTTACCATTAGGGCAAGGCAGATTTGATGTATCATATCCTGGTGGCTCCTCTGCTATAAATTTTTCAGCAACTGGTTCCAATTTTGACGATGATGCGGCTGAGCCAGGAACGGCTTGTACATATTTTGTATATAACAATGCTAGTTCAAATTTACCTATTAATATTAGTGTTAACCGTACTTATACTGACGAAACCGGCTGGTTAAATTATATATGGGTGGTTGCCCGCAGAGCGTTAACTATGTATAGTAATCAAATGACGTTTAGAGATTACCGTAGTATTGGCGCAAATGCAGTTTCTCAATTTAATTTACAAAGTACATCCTCTACATTACGCATTTGGAATGTTACTGACCAATTTAATGTTAGAGAACAGCAAATAACTTTTGCTGCTAATAGTTACTCATTTACTGCAATCACTGATAGTCTAGAACAATTTATTGCATTTGATAGTACATCAATTTATAAAACACCCGGTTTTGTAGGACAACTAGCTAATCAAAATTTACATGCTATGCTAAGTGGACCTGCAGATTATATTATTATTGCTCCTCAAAGTTTTTTGGGTCAAGCCCAACAACTTGCTCAACTACATAATAAATATGAACATTTATCATCTGTTATTGTCACTCCCGATCAAATTTATAATGAGTTTTCATCGGGTGCACAGGATATTATGGCTATTCGTCAATTTGTACGTATGTATTATAAAACCTTTATCTCGCGTCCGCCACAGTATTTATTGTTATTAGGCACCGGCTCTTATAAACAAAAAGACAGATACAATCCTTCTAATACAGTGCTTGTTCCTACATTTGAAACATATAACTCATGGAGTTATATTCAATCTAAAACCGGCGACGATTTTTATGCTTTTTTAGATGATAACGAAGGCAGCATAAGTCCTGATGGCATACCTGATGGACTTATTGACATTGGAGTAGGACGTTTGGTTGTTAAAAATAGTAATGAAGCTACCAGCGTTACCAATAAAATAATACAGTACTATAACAGGGTTGAACCTACTTCAAGCTGTTGCGACCAAGCCACACAAAACACTCCCGATTGGCGTAATTGGGTTTCTCTAATTGCTGATGATGCCAATCCCGGTTCAACAGGTGAGGATGCGTTTTTTCAGCAACAAGAAGCAATTGCCATTTCAATACAGCAAGGTGATCCAACCTATAATATTGACAAAATTTATGAAGATGCTTATCAGGTAGAAGCAGTACCGGGGGGCAGACGTTATCCGGATGTGGTAACAGCCATTAATAACCGTGTTGCAAAAGGGGCTTTAATAATTGGCTACTCGGGGCATGGCGATGTGCTTGAATTATCACATGAAGAAATTATAACTATTAGTCAAATACAGAATTGGAATAATATTAATAATATGCCCTTGTTTTTTACCGCTACATGCGAGTTTAGTAGGTACGATGACCCAACTTTAGAGTCAGCGGGAGAAGATATTTTATTAAATCCTAACGGAGGCGGTATTGGTTTATTTACTACTACCCGAGTTGCTTATGTTTCGGATGGTTGGAGTTTAGGTCCATTTTTTTATGCGGCAGCAATTGACTCTATGGTTAATGGAAGACCCCCTACACTTGGTGATATAATACGTATAACAAAGGCTGACCCTGCAAGATCAGGATATCTTCATTTTGCGTTACTGGGTGATCCTGCCCTTACACTTTCTTATCCAAAGCAAAGTACCAGTCCGGTAAAAGTAAATGCACATCCTTATACGCTTAATATTAATGACACCTTATCTGCCTTAGGAAAATATACTGTTACGGGATATATATCTAATACCGCAGGAAACAAAGCGACCACCTTTAATGGTACCATGTATATTAGTGTGTTCGATAAACCATCTTTATTAACTACATTAAATAATTCGCAAAATACACCTGCTTCAAGTTATATTCTAAATTTCCTTCAGCAAAAAAGTGTTTTATATAAAGGTAAGGCTACCGTTATTAACGGAGATTTTAGTTTTACTTTTATTATGCCAAAAGATATTGCGTACAACTTTGGTAATGGGAAACTAAGTTATTATGCTCAAACTGATACCACAGATGCTGCAGGTTATTATGGGCAAATTATTATTGGCGGCACAAGCAACACACCAATAGTTGATCACCAAGGACCGGGAATTAAGTTATTTATGAACGATGATAAATTTGTATCGGGTGGTACCACTAATCAAAACCCATTTATATATGCCATGTTATCTGATTCATCAGGTGTTAACACCTCGGGTAATGGTTTGGGACATGACATAACTGCTATTTTAGATGCAAACACCCCTCACGAAGTTGTTTTAAATGATTACTACCAAGCAGATTTAAACAAATATCAATCGGGTAAAATATTGTATCAATTACATAGTTTATCAAATGGTAACCATACTTTAAGTTTAAAGGTTTGGGATGTTTTAGATAACTCAAGCACCACTTCAACTGACTTTGTTGTTGCACAAAATGCTCAAATGGCCCTAACCCACGTACTTAATTACCCTAATCCATTTACTACATCCACTAAATTTTTTGTAGAGCACAACCAATCATGTGATTTTTTAAATATTGAAGTGCAAATATTTACTATAACCGGAAAACTTGTTAAAACCCTTTTACAGACCGTAGAAAATCAAGGTTTTAGAACCGACGGAATTAATTGGGATGGGAGAGATGATTACGGCGATAAACTTGCCCGTGGGGTTTACATTTATAAAGTAACTGTTAAAAATAGTGAGGGTAGCAAGGCTGATAAAATAGAGAAGCTAGTAATCTTAAATTAAATATTAAATTCTCAGGCTCATTAAAAAAATAAACGAAATAATTGCATCAGTTGGTTTATGTGCTTTAGTACTCCAATCACATTCGCAAGGCATTAATTATAACAAAGGTGCGCTTAGTACAATAACTACGGCTGTTCCGTTTTTATTAATTACCCCTGATGCACGCGCGGGCGGTATGGGAGATGTTGGGGTTGCCTCCACTCCGGATGCTAACTCTATGTACTGGAATCCATCCAAATTAGCTTTTGCTGATAAGGACTTTAGTTTATCAATGTCATACACACCTTGGTTAAGAGCTTTGGTTCCCGATATCAGTTTAACCTGTGTTTCCGGGTATAAAAGATTAAACAAAATGGCTGCTCTTGGCGCTTCCTTACGTTATTTTACTTTAGGTAGCGTTCAATTTACCGATAACACCGGAAATGCTATTGGAACTTATAAACCTAACGAATTTGCTTTTGACCTTGGATATAGCCAAAAACTTAGTCAACATTTTTCGGTTGGTATAGCTATGCGTTATATAAATTCAAACCTTACAAACAGTATTCCTTTACCAGGAAGTTCAACTACAACACACCCAGGCAGAGCTTTTGCAGTTGATATGTCTTGTTATTATCACAGTAAAAAATTAGATGTTGGAGAGAAAAAAGGTGAAGCAAGTTTTGGCGTAAACATATCAAACATAGGAAATAAAATTTCTTATACTGATAATGCCGATGCTTCTTCACAAAGTTTTTTACCTACTCAGATGCGTATAGGGGGCGGTTTAAAAATTCATTTAGATGAGTACAATACAATTACCATTTTAGGTGATGTTACTAAATTATTAGTACCAAGCCCTCCTATTTGGAAATTAGATGCTCAAGGTAATCGTATACCAGATGGTAATGGGAGTTATTTAATTGACAAAGGTAAAGATCCATATAGACCTATAGTATCAGGTATGTTAGGCTCTTTTAACGATTCGCCTAATGGTACTATGGGAGAATTACAAGAAATTAGAGCTTCGGGTGGTTTAGAATATTGGTATAATAATTTACTTGCTTTTAGAACCGGATACTATTACGAAAATAAATATCAAGGTAACCGTCAGTATGTAACTTTTGGTTTAGGTGTGAAGTATAGTGTGTTTAGTATTGATATGAGTTACTTAACACCACTTACACAACGTAACCCTTTACAAAACACATTAAGGTTTACTTTACTATTTGATTTTTCTGCCTTTAAGGCACAAAACGCAACGCCTGATGCTGATGGCGGAGGAGCATCTAACTAGAAGAAAAATAGCGTTTTTTTTCTATCACATAGAACCAAATTGAATGTGATGGGTAAGGTAGGGATGCGTTGAAGGATTACTTAGCCTCAATCCACTTAATAATTTCTTCGCTATCGGGTTTGGTTTTAGATTCTAAATGTTTTACCAAATGTCCATTTTCATCAATGAGGTATTTATTAAAGTTCCAATCTACTTTAGAGGTTTCTACCCCATTGTTATCTTTGTTTTGTAACCAAAGGTAGACTGGACTGGCAGTAACACTTATCTTTTCCATTAATGGAAAAGTTACCCCATAATTTTTTGTACAAAAGCCACGTATTTCAGTTGCTCCACCAGGTTCTTGTCCACCAAAATCGTTGCAAGGAAAA
Organism: Bacteroidota bacterium; assembly: GCA_013288015.1. Classification (GTDB taxonomy): domain Bacteria; phylum Bacteroidota; class Bacteroidia; order B-17B0; family Aurantibacillaceae; genus PALSA-968. The sequence goes on from JABDCR010000002.1 coordinate 65,949, forward strand.
CCAATGATTACAAAATTCTTGTCTTTATATTTTTCATATAATTCTTCTAAGCCTTTGTATTGAGGAGTATAACCACACTCGCTGGCAGTATTTACAATCATTACTTTTTTGCCTTTTAAGGATGCAAAATTAAAGTCCTGCCCTTCAAGGGTTTTTACATTAAACTGGTGGATAGATTTTTGGTCTGTTCCTATAAATGTACTCATGGCGAATAAGGTTGCAGCTATAATCGTTTTCATGCAACAAAATTAAATATTAATTAAGGTTTAACAATCTAAAATCTTTACTTTTTTAGGTAGTGTTAAAATTTGCCGCCTATAACAATTTATTGTTTTCAATTTAACATCAAATATTTGCAATGCTTTTTTTCAGAAGAGTTTGTTTCAATAATAAAGCTCCCGTGTTTTGATTAGGGTAAATATTTATACTTGTATAAGATCCGTTAATCCCTGCTCGGGATTTTGCGAAGCAAATTCTAATGCTTTATATAAGCTCGCATTGGTGTAATATAAACTCTTAACCAGCTTCTTGCTCCAGAAAAGGTTGTTTGAACTGCAAAGTAGTTTTATACCGGTGAAAACAACACCTATATATTTTTCTGTATGTGAAATCAGAAAATCTTCTTTTATAATTTGTAATCAGTTGTACAGGTTCTTTTTAAGGAGAATAAGCTTTTTGCCATCTTTGTTAATAAAAAGTGTATCATGATTTATAGAATATGGTAAGTTTTCCCAATGCAGCCTAATATCCTTAATCTCAACTGTGATAGTTTTATTAAGGTTTGTTTGGTAATTACCAAAAAACAAACTGTCATCACTATCCTGTACTACACAAGTGTATCCTTTTCCAAAATAGATTTTTTTAATTTCAGGATAGCCCTCTGCCACCCAAGGACCTTTAATGGCAACATCTTGTTTTATCCTGAATTTATTACTATGTATTAACAAGGCTGCCAAACCAACACCCACAAACATTACTGCTAGGTTAGGTATTAGGTTAGTGTGCTTGGGTGGGACTACTAAAGTCTCTTCAATTTTTTGTTGAAGAAAATAATTTTTATAACTTTTAAAATTGATGAAGAATAAAATGATGCCTGCAACCCAAAGAGACACAACGATAGGAAGCGCACCGATGCTGAAAATAATATTTATAGTAAGTAAATTAATTATTATCGGGAGAAAAAGCAACACCCCTAGGCGAGTGGTTCTTTTAAAAAACACCAACAACCCAATGCTAACTTCAATTAGGCCAAGCGGTGTTTCATAAACTGGGGAGTAGCTATATAAAGACCAAACTAACTTTACGCCGTCCAGTTGCCCTAAGGGTATATCTTTCCAGTAATAATCGGTATAAAATTGCCCATGAAATACTTTAACCAAACCATATATCAACATCAGCAGGCAAATAAAACACCTGCAAATACTATCAAGCCATTTAATTGTTTTATTCATATAAATATCGTGTAAAATTGTTGTTGTAAATGAACAAACTAACACATACACGAAAATTAATCTCCCCTTATGTGTTATTTTGTTATAAAACCACGTATCGCGTCGATACTTAAATAATCGCCTTGGGTTTTAGCATAATGCGCATTAACTACTATACCCCTAACATCAATTAAAAATTCGGCTTCAAGGCGGTCAACATGCCCGTCTTGTGCAACTTTGTTTTTAAAAAGTTTGTTCCCTTTTATTACATCTGCTATACCGCCTTTAAAGATCAGGTAAATAAATAGGCCAAGTTTCGAGCGATCTAATTTGTACAACTTATATAGACTTGAATCAACGTTAGGAATTAATAGCGAGTAAAAATTTTCGTCGGCCATCATGGTACGTATATTTTCGGTTGATGATTCGTAAACCGAAATCAATGCTACGTTGTTTATTTTATACTCATCAGTTAGTTTGTTTATTTGATGAAAACGTAAATTACAGAACGGGCAACCAGCAAAACGATAAAATATAAGATGTACTTTTTTACCTCTAAATTGTTGCAGGTTTATTAAATTGCCATATACATCATTAACGGCAAAATTTGGTGCAGGCTGGCTGTTAGTTATTTTCATAAAATTGGTTTATTTTATGTTTAGACGAAGTCCAAGCTACTTCCTTACAATTGTTTTTGTTTTTTTATTTTCTTCGTGGAAAATCCGCTGGTCATACAACTGTTAAGGCATTTAAACCTGATTTTATGTTTCCTGTCATTGTTTTGGTTACAACTTCTCATTTACTGGTATGACACAAGTATCATGTTACCAACTATTCTGCACATGAGGGTGTCAACCTAATTTTGTTTTAAAGATTGTTAAAAAACAAATAACATGAAAAACACATTTAACCCTCGCTCAATAAAAACTGCCACTTTATTTTTAAGTCTTGTTGTTTTTTGTCTGATGCATTATTCTGCATCAGCTCAAAAAAAGAAATTCAAAGACTACCTGCTGATTGGGACATCTTCACTTATTTCAGGCATGCTTGATGGGACTATCGAAAGCATAAGCTATCATTATGATAATGGATTTAAAAAACGTTTTTCTAAGGTAAATGACCAGTTTTGGAATCCGGCAATCAGCTGGACAAACAAATATAAAAATAATGATCCTTGTTTGGGGCCAAAGTTTATGGGAAGCACAAATATGTTTGTATGCACAACAGATGCCTACCACATGCTTCGCACTGCCAAGCGTGCTACAGATGCACTTACACTTGCTTATTACGTAAACCAGACCTGTACCGATAAGATAACACCTAAAGGTAAAAGATGGAAACGGGTTGCGAAAGATTTTCTGATTGTAACAGCTATACGTTGTGTAGGCTTTAACCTGACTTATTCCTTGCTTTTCAAGCCTCAGGCAGCTCCTGTTCTATAAATAGAAGAAAAACACTTAATCAACCTTAGACAAATTTGTCTAAGGTTGATTAAGTGCGGTAAACTAAAAAACGCATCTCAAGAAACCTCAAGATGCGTTAATTAAAAAGTGTTTCATGCAAATGAAAAACCACCTTTTGAGCAGATAAAGAACGAATGACGAATGTAATAAGTATTTACCGCATCCCTTGGTTATTCAACCTGTTTTAACTTTTTTATTTACGAACGCATGTAAGATTTTGCCGAAAGTTGTATTTTTTTAATACCCCGCTTTCTTTAAATTAGTAGTAAAATTAAAATGAAGCATTTGTTTTCAGAAACCATTGAGATTACTAATTTAGACCAAGCAAAAAGGCTTGTTAGAGAAAGTACGGATGGACTTTTAAAATTATTCAATTACAGTCCTGCCTGCATGAGCCTGACAACTCTTGGAAAAAGAACTTATGTAAAAGTAAACGAGCGATTTATAGAAAAATTAGGATTTACAGAAGAAGAAATTATTGGTTTTACATCTACTGAAATAGGTATTCTTGATAAAGAAGAATCAGATAAGGTTGCTACTCTATTTAAAGAAAAGGGAAGATTGCAAAATGACATAGTTGTTTGCAAAGCAAAAGGCGGGAAAGAAGTTCATACAGTTTCTTCTATAGAAAAAATCGAGTTTAACGGGGAGTTTTATCTCCTGTCATCTTTTCTTGATATTACTAAAATAATAGAACAGCAATATCTTATAGAAAAACAAAAACAAGTAATCGAAGAGCAAAAAGCACTGGTAGAAAAAGCCTATGCACAGCTTCAGGAAAAGAATAAAGAGGTCATGGATAGCATCTATTACGCAAAAAGAATTCAAGCTGCTTTAATTACATCTGAAAAATATATTGAGAGCGTTTTTAACCGCTTAATGAAAAATAAATAAACTAAATATCAGATTAACTATATAAAAACAAACCAAATGGAAAACACACAAGTAGAAGTTCTTCTTGTAGAAGACAATCCCGAAGATGCGGAGTTAACCATACGAGCTTTGAAAAAAAATAATATGGCTAACAAAATACATCACATAAAAGATGGTGACGAAGCTTTGGATTTTCTTTTCGCACAAGGAGATTATTCCTATCGGAAAATAGAAAACGCACCTAAAGTTATTTTACTCGATCTGAAAATGCCAAAGGTTAATGGAATAGAGGTCTTGAGGGTCTTGAAAGTAGATGCCCGCACAAATAAAATCCCAATAGTTATTCTTACCTCTTCCAAAGAAGATCCGGATATTCAGGAATGTTACCGATTAGGAGTAAACGGTTATGTGGTAAAACCGGTAAATTTTGATGATTTTTCGAAAGCTGTTGCTAATGTGGGGTTATTTTGGTTATTAACTAACCAAGCACCTCAATAACAAAAACCTGAATAAATATTAGCTTTTAGTATCGTTAAACGCAATTGAAAACTATGGATAATAGTTTACGAAAATTATCGTTGTATATCCAACGGGATGATTTGCAGTGTGGGGGGGGAAAGACAAAAAGAGCCGTACAGCAAATAAAAATTGAGCCGCACAGCAAATCAATTCCCCTGGAAATGCTCATCTTTGTATAACGAAAATGGATATAGAAATGGATATTTTAAAAGTAAGTACAGATTGGGCAAGAGCTGAAGTGTTTTCATCTAAAATAGTTTTGCTGCTAAGTTTGCTGTTTTTCTTAGCAGCCTTTGGTTTTTGGCAATTAGGCAAAACTGATATGGCAAAAGCTTTTGGATGGCCAATGTTGGTATCCGGTATATTACTTGTCGCTGTATCGGCAGGTTTATATTTTGCCAACAAACCACGGATTATTCAATTCGAGACAACCTATAATACAGACGCGAAAGCATTTGTCAAAACAGAAACAGAGCGTACTGCAAAATCTCAACATGATCTGGCACTGGTCTTCAAAGTGCTTCCTCTTATTATTATTGCAGCAGCCCTGTTAATCATATTTATAAATACACCCTTATGGCGAGCCATTGGCATTACAACTATTGCACTAATGACTATATTAATGTTTATTGATAGCAATACTAATGCAAGAAACACGGCATATCATCAACGTTTATTAACCGAGAACCAATGGACGAAAAGGTAATTCCTGTAACACGGGTTTTAGAAGACAGCTTTGTATATTCCTGCACTTTCGAGCAGAAACGTGGCTACGAGCAATTTGTACCGCACCATGTATTAGCGTTTCAATTTTCAGGTGAAACACATATTCAACATCAAAATGGCAAGTTGACATTAAAGAAGAACCAAATGCTATTGGCTCAAAAAAATCAATTAACAAAATCTATAAAATTACCTGCCACCGATAAAGCGTATAAAAGCATTTCTGTAATAATAATGCACACAGATTTGCAACAATATGCACTTGCCAATTCAATTCATAAAAGCAAAAAATATACAGGAGAGAAAAATCTTTTGCTCAAACCGGACGCGTTTCTGAAAGGCTATTTTAATTCTTTATTGCCTTACGTAGAGCAATCTAAAAAAATAAGCAAAAAATTGGCAACTATTAAAACTAATGAAGCCATAGAATTGTTATTGCGCCTGAAGCCTTCTTTAAAATCTATTCTATTTGATTTTTCAGAGCCCTATAAAGTTGACCTCGAAAAATTTATGTTGCAAAATTATCATTACAATGTGCCGATAGCACACTTTGCAAAACTAACTGGTAGAAGTTTGGCATCATTTAAAAGGGATTTTGAACAAACCTTTCGAACCTCGCCACGCAAATGGTTGCAAGAAAAAAGATTGGTAGAAGCACACCATCTTATCAAGCAAAAAAAACGAAAGCCAACCGAAATTTATTTGGAGTTGGGTTTTGAAAACCTTTCTCATTTTTATACGTCTTTCAAACAAAAATTTGGAATAACGCCGGAGATGCTCATTCAACAAAAATCATAAAATCAATTAAAACCATATAAAAAATGAATATTGAACAACAATTACAGCAAGCAGCCGACAGACTGGCTATCCGCAACCTGGTAGATCAATACGCGTATTGTGCAGACACGCGTGATGCACAGGGGCAAATGGCTCTTTTCACTGAAGATACCCGCTTCATTGTTTTTATGGATGCTAAATCATCTGAACCATCACAAGTCATTACTAAAAGAGCGGATCTTTTTCCGGTGTTTGACAACCTTAATTCTTATCGTGCCACAATGCATTTCAACGGGCAAAGCACGGTGCTGCAATTAAAGGATGATTCTGCAACAGGTATTACATATTGCATTGCTAATCATCAAACCATTAATGACGGAGTTCAAAAGCTAATGATTGCCCATATAAAATATCATGACAGCTTTGTAAAGCAAAACGGAAAATGGCTTTTTGCCGAGCGCAAGCTAATGGTTGATTGGATAGAAAACAGGTAACACAGACAGAAGATTATGTTTGGAAAAAGGAAAGCGCCTGCTATAACCAGCTATATTTCAAATCCTGCTCTTGTAACTATTAAACCTGACTGGAAGGGCACTCCAATTGATGAAGATGGTTTATTCATGAATCATGAGCATCCTTGGAGGCTTGAGTACAGTAAAATATTTAAATACATATTTCACCGTAATCCCCAGAAAGAAATAAAAAAGCAAGATACTTGGCGAATGCCTGTTCTCAAAAATGATCAGTGGCTCACAGACCCGGCAGACAAAATTGTATGGTTAGGCCATGCCAGTTTTTTCATTCAGTTGTCAGGCATTCGCATGCTGATAGATCCGGTTTATGGGAAGCTGCCAGTTGGTGCGCGTCTTTCGGATATGCCGGTTGACCCTAATAAATTACTGAATATTGATTACATATTAGTTTCACATGCGCACTACGACCACTGCGATAAAAACAGCATAAAATTGTTGACCGGTAATAATCCCCAGGCTCAGATACTAGCCGGGCTAAATTTGAACAAATTAATTAGTAAATGGACGGGGAATAAAATACAAACTGCTGGGTGGTATCAACAGTATAAACTTGGCAATGGTCCAAAGATTACGTTCCTACCGTCAAGGCACTGGGCGAACCGTAGTCTTTTTGATGTAAACACTACACTTTGGGGTGGGTTTATGATTGAGAAAGATGGAAAATGCATCTACTTTAGCGGGGACTCTGCAAGTGGATCTCACTTCAATGATATTGGAGAGCTTTTTCAAAATATTGATATAGCTCTCATCGGTGTTGGCGCATACGCTCCTGCATGGTTTATGGAAGTGATGCATCAAAACCCATACAATGCTGTGAAAGCATTCAATGCAACACATGCAAAAACATTTATACCATTCCACTACGGCACATTCGATTTATCAGACGAACCTTTTGGAGAGCCTGAGCAAATACTAAAAAAGCTTTATGCCGAAGATAAAATAGAAAATACCTTAAAGATTTTAAAGTTGGGTGAAGTGTTTTATTTTCTATAAAAGTGTAATTTGAAGAAGTAAATCAATTTTGTACATTTTCAAAGATTTAAATTATATAAAATATGTCAGAAACAAATCCCAATTTTCGTTTAGAAACATTTTGTGACGGAATATTTGCAATTGCAATTACATTATTGATTATTGAGATTAAAGTACCTCCCATAAGTACGGTACATACAAAAGCGGAATTGTGGGTGGCGTTTGCTAGGGAGTTACCTTCTTGGTTTGCATTTTTGCTTAGTTTTATTGTTCTCTTAGTAACATGGGTGGGGCATTGGCATACGTTTAAATTAATTGGTAAGTCATCTCCTAAATTTACATATGCCAATGGATTGTTAATGTTATCTGTTGTTTTAGTACCGTTCATTACCGCTGCGGTGGCAGAATATCTTAATAGTGCTGATCGTGATTTAGCCCAACCTGCCGTTACCTTATATTGTGCGGTAATCCTGCTAAATAATTTTGCATGGAATTTAATACACCATATCTACTTATTTTCGGAAGAATTAGTTAAGCCAAGCGTGAATATTAAAAAAGCAAAGAAGCAAGCCGTGTATTCGCGCTATATGTTTGTTTTGTACGGGTTCACTTTTATTTTATCATTTTGGTTTCCTTTAATTTCTTTTACAATCATTGCTTTATCATTCCTGATGTGGTTGGTTCAGGGCATAGCCATTAAAGAAGAAAAAATGACCAATTAAAAATCAAGCATATTATCTTTTCAGTCTTTTTTAATAGATTTTGTATAGTTTTAAGAGTTAAGAACTATAATAAAAGTTGGCACTTCGTGAAATTACCTTATAGTTATGGTTTGACTTAATACCAGTTTGCCATTAACATACATGTAATAATCTGAAAAATTACTACTCAAAAAATCATCCCACCCAATAATTTTTCAAAAATGAATCAAAAAACCACAACTGGAGTATTACGTTCAGGCAATATATCGGGATCCACAAATTCTTAAATTTAGTACTGTACATCATCAAATAATAAAAAATAAAATAAATAGTTATAATTCCATAGAGGAAAAAAATTTGGATATGCTCATAAGATCCAAAGAGTAGCCAAGTGAATAATGTCAAAATTATAAAGAAAATAAGTTGAGGAAGTGTTAGAGAAGTGTTTCTAAAATGGTGATTCAGAAAAACCATAATAAAAGGAGAAACAAACATGTACCGGTTAATTCCGATTATGTTCGTCGAACCGTTGTCCATTTTTGGATTAAAAAATAGAATACTAAACAATATCATGGAAAGATAAATCAATGAAAAGAGATATACCTTATTAGGTACTACAGATTGTTGGAGTTTATTATTAACCCAGTTCCTAATTTCTTTGAATGCAAGTATTATAGCTATTAAACCGATTAAAAAAGCAATTGAATCAATCCATATTATTTTTTCTCCTTCCCAATCCAATGCCGTTAATGGAAACCCCGGAAAAGAAAAAGTTCTATCCCAATACTTGCTTTGTGCTTTAAAATAAGCAAACCAAACACCCGTTTGCACATATTGTATCCATTCAACTAGTAAAATCCCAATTACACTAAATAGCAAATAAAATAGTGCCTTTTTAATTAATCGAAGTAAATTTATTTGATTAAAAGACGACATCAGAAGTTCCATAAAAATAATTGACGGTATAAAGAAAATTGTAATAGGTTTTATTATAGAAGCGACAAATAATCCAATAGAAATCAGTATTTTTTTATCATTTTTTAGCCCAACTAAAAAAATTGTAGAAAACAGAAAGAACAAACTCTCTGTATAAGGAACATACATAAAAATACTACTTGGCAGAGATACACAAAGCAATGTTACTGAAAGTTTAAAATCAAAAGTTTTAGCTAAATAAAAAATCGATAATAGTCCAATGAACCCATTGAGTAGACTGATATATAAGGGGTCAAGTTGAGTTACTCGCCAGAAATAAGGAAATAAGGGAAAGAACCCAGAATTACTTTGCCATTGTTCAGAATAGGTGTAGCCATGCAAACGAAAAGAGTCATACCAATTTGCATCCCATTTCAAAATATTTTCTTTATTTGGCAGTAGTTCTATTAAACCAAGGTAACGAAACACTAAAAAGGAAAATACAATAGTAAATATATGAATAAATATAAATCGATACTTTTCAATTACTTGTAACCAATCAGATACTTTTATAATATTTTCATATGAGCTATCTTTTTTATCAAGCATAATTTGTATAAACGTTGTTTATAAATAAATTAGAGGGGAAATTTATTATTGAACAATGTAAAGTAATGGGTGTTTATTAGGTTATTGAAAATTCCAATAAGTACTTTAATTTTTTCTATTTCGCCAAAATTTTAAATTCTGTTCTTCTATTTAGTTGTCTTCCTTCCTCCGTATCATTAGTTGCAATTACTTGCAATTCTCCATATCCTTTTGCGACAAGACGATCTTTATTGATACTTTTACTGACAAGATAATCTACAACTGATTGAGCTCGCGCTTGCGACAATTTAGAATTGTATTCGTCGGTTCCTTTATTATCAGTATAGCTGGAAATTTCAATTTTAATATCGGGATTAGTATTTAACAACTCAACCAATTGGTCAAGTTCAAATTTAGAAATTGAACGGAGAGTGCTTTTGTCAAAATCATAAAAAATATTTTTTAATGTGATTTTATTTCCTATTTCTATTTTTTTGAGGGGGATAATTTTATTTACTTCTTGATATCTAGCAGTATCCGATAGGTTAAAATTTTCAGAGTAAAATAAATAGGCTTCTTTTTTTACTGTTATTCCGTAATTTTTCCCAGCGGGTAAGGATATTAAAAATTTCCCTGTAACACTATTCGATTTTATTCTGGCAATTACTTCGTGTTTTTCATTATCAATAACGTCAATATCTGATTCTATAGGTTTTGAGGTTGTATTATCTATAACTACTCCTTTAAACAAAGTAAGTTTTGGCCTACTGTCTTTTTTTACACCTATTTCTTTTTCATTTATAATGGGTAAAAAATCAACCTTATAAATATCTTTATCGCCTTGTCCGCCTTTTTTTGAAGAGGCATAATATCCCGTTTTTCCATTGGCGGTTAACACAAAATAGATATCATCATCAGTTGTGTTTATAGCATTTCCAATATTTTCAGGAATATTCCATTGCTCATTTTCGTAAACAGATTTAAAAATATCATACCCTCCTTTGCCTTTATGTCCTTTAGAACTAAAGTATATTGTTTTACCATCAGGATGTATAAAAACTCCTTCTTCATCTTCAGTTGTATTAATAATCTTACCTAAATTTTCAGCCTTTCCCCATTTTCCATTCTCACTTTGTCTGCAAAGCCAAATATCACGGCCACCAAGACCACCTTTACGGTCACTTACAAAATAAATAGTTCTACCATCTGGTGAAATACTCGCCGATGACTCATGTTTTTCTGAATTTATAGGTTTAGGAAGTTTTACAGGTTCCGTCCAGTTATCACCCTTCAATATAGATTCATAAATATCCCCATTTCCATTTTCATCATCGCGGTAAAGCAACATTTTTTGTCCGTCGTTAGATAATGCTATTGCTGAGTTGTGTCTATCAAGTTGATTAACAGGTGCTGATATTATTTTTGCATCATTCCAATTTTTTTTATCTTCATTATAATAAGATATGTAAACATTTTCCATCAACTCTTTATTTTTTTCATTTTCCTTTTGTGTTAACGGTCTTCTAGAAGTAAAAACCATTAGTAAGCCATCAGCCGAAACCACTGGGGCATAATCAGGATATTTTGAATTAATTGATTTACCAATATTAGAAATGATAATTTTGACTGAACTTTCATTTTGACTCTGGATAGAAATAGATAAAAAAAGGAAAAAAATCACCTTTAAAAGATATTTGTGTATGTTGTTTTTATAACCTGGCATGAGATTTATACGCAAAAAGTTTAGGAGATACATAGCGCAGTGATATTTCAAATCCACCTCTGCCGTTACTGGCTGTTTTTAATCCTGAAATATTAACATCATAACTCAAACCAACTGCAATAGGTCCTTTTTCATATAGCATAGAAGCTATCAGTGCGTCATTATTGCGGTAATGTAAACCCAGAGAAAAAGCTGAAGAGTTTATGAAGCCTGTATATTTAGATTCTTCCGAAATTGTATAACGTACCATAGAACCAATTTCCAATTGCTGAGAACTGCCCTGTATATAATATAAAAAACCTGGCACCAAAGATATATTACTGTTTTTTATTCCTACAAGCGCGTTACCATGCACAACAAATTTCATATCTAACTTCTCTGATGTATGATAAAAAGAATAGGCAGGTGTATTTAAGTGGTAAACTGCAATTCCTGCATCGACACTTAAACGATCGTTTCCTGAAATGTATCCTTCTTTTTTATTATAGGTCCAAATAATTCCGGCACTTGCATCGGGATACGTTATGCTATTATTTACCTGAGGTTCTTTAGATGGAAGCGAAGAATTGTAGGCTGTTCCATCATATTGATTAGCCCATTCCAAGGAATTGAAATTAATACTGCGTTGAGCAAAACCTCCCATTATACCTGCACCCAATGTATTATGTTTATTTAAAAAAACATGATATGCTAAAGCAAAATTACCTTGAAAAGTTCCTATCTGACCATCGCCTGCCTTATCATTAAATATATACGCTCCAACTGCCAAATATCCATTTTTTGCATTCTTTTTGTTTACTCTCATATCAAATGATATATCGTACGTTTTATAAGGTGATGCTACACTGCTCCACTGATCTTTATAATTTATAACCGCTTGCATGTCTTTAGTGGCTCCTGCCGCAGCTGGGTTTTGAGCTAAGGGAGCCATCCAGAATTGCGAAAAATGAACATCCTGAGCCTCGGTATTAGTACACAGTAAACTATATAGGACAAACAAAACAAAAAAAGTGTATTTATTTTTCATGATTTTATATTTTACTTATTTTTTTATCTAATTAAATTAACATTACCTTTCTTAGTAATTTTTTCTCCTGATAGTAAAACTGCGTTCAGATAATAAACAAATACAGCTGTATTCATTTCTTTTCCTTTATACTTTCCATCCCAGCAAAATTTTGAATCGCTTGTTTCAAAAACTTTCTCGCCCCAGCGATCGTAAATGACAAAGTATAATGTTTGTATACAATCACCAAAAACACATTCTAATTCGTTTTCACCATCCCCATTAGGAGAGAAAGCAGTGGGTACAAAAATAGAGTTACACTTAATCGGTGGTTCGACAACAGTAATCTTTATACTATCAGTAGCTGAACAGTTGTTCGCATCTTTTACTATTACAGTGTAAATTGTGGTGGTGGTAGGATTAGCTATAGGATTGGCACACGTGGTACAACTTAATCCTGTTGTTGGCGACCATAAATAAGTTCCTCCTCCCGTCGCAGTTAATTGTGTAGATGATCCAACATCGATAGTAATATTAGTACCTGCATTTGCTGTCGGTCCAGTAATGTTTATATAAGCCGACTTTATTACACTGTCTTTTTTACAAGCCGTAATAAGAACTAATTTTACAGTATATATACCTGCTGCTTGGTAAGTAACTGTCGGTTTTGCGGCACTAGAACTTGAAGGGTTGCCACCTGAAAATGTCCATTGAAATTTATATCCTGTGGTATCACATGCATTAGATACTGTAGGTGAGAAAGTGATGGGTGTATTGGCACATACATTAGTAGTGTTTGCTGTAAAAGCTAACCCAAGTACTTTAGCCTCGCAAATATTGGTGCATAAAGATGCTACGAAAGCATCCTCAGATCCACTATTATTATTTGACTGAAAAGCACCTGGTGTTACAAGCAACCCGCCAGTTGTTACACCTGTCATATAAATTAAATTTCCATATATAGTTATTCCTCCCCCATAGTCTAAATCCCCCCCACCTGTACCACTATATGTTATACAAGTCTTATTTCCTGAAGGCGTAAACTTTATGATTATTATTTCTTCTGGCCCCCCATCACCAGGTACGTAAGCACATGAATCAGCAATATCTCTGTTGGTAACAGCATTTTCTTCTTCCGCACAGAGATAAATATTACTGGATCCATCTATGGCAATGTTCTGACTATCTTCATCATTACTTCCTCCGTAGAAAGTAGCCCAAAGGCGAGTTCCTCCTTGGTCAAACTTTACAACAAAAGCATCTTCAATTCCTCCAAAAGTCATTTGGAAGCCATTAAGGACAGGGCAGTCGGCAGAACTGGTAGTCCCAGCAATAACTATATTTCCTAAATTATCTGTGGCAACGCTATTACCATAATCACCATTACTTCCACTTCCTCCGTAATAAGTAGCCCAAAGACGAGTTCCTCCTTGATTAAACTTTACAACAAAAGCATTTACAACTCCTCCAAAAGCCTGAGAATAGCCTCCCGCAAGGACAGGGAAATTTGTAGATTGTGTAATTCCTGTAATAACTACGTTCCCTGCATTGTCTGTTGCAATCCCACGGCCAACGTCATTATCATTTCCCCCATAAAAAGTGGACCATTGACGAACACCATTTTGATCAAACTTCGCTACAAAGGCGTCATTACTCCCTCCTCCAAAAGCCATCTGGAAGCCACTAAGAACAGGGAAGTCAGATGAATTAGTATTCCCTGTAATAATTATGTTCCCTGAATTATTTATAGCAACGCCAAGACCAGATTCATCACCTAATCCCCCATAACAGGTAGCCCAAAGACGTGTACCTCCCGAATTAAACTTCACTACAAAGGCATCAGTATTGCCTCCAAAAGATTGGGAGTAACCTCCTGAAAGAGTGAGGGAAGGGAAGGATCCTCCCGCAGTATATCCAGTAATAACTATGTTTCCTGCATTGTCTGTTGCAATACCTGTACCAGAGTCATCATAGAACCCACCATAAAAAGTAGCCCACTGGCGGACTCCATTTTGATCAAACTTCACTACAAACGCATCTCCATCCGTTCCTGCTCCCGCATAAGATTGAGAGTAGCCCCCAGTAAGAACAGGGAAATCTACTGATAGTGTATGTCCGGTAAAAACCACATTCCCAGTATTGTCTGTTGCGATGCTTGTGCCATAATCGGTAGTACTCCCTCCATAATAGGTAGTCCAAGGATCAATGATGAGAGGATAATTTGAGTCAAAAGTTTCAAGTTTGAAAGTCACTAAGTAATCATTAGTCGTTAACATTGAATCCTTTATAGCATTCAATACATATTCTGCTTTAATATCTATTGTATTTCCATTTATAACCTGATATACCCTCGGCATAGCTTCAGTAAACTCATTTACACTAGTTTGTATAAGCAAGTTACCATTGCTGTTTATCTGGATGTTTTGAGCACCTGTCCAATGTAATTTTAACTGACTTGGGTCTCCGTGCGGTTTTACAATAATGTCATATTTCATTCCATTTCCTTTACCTGAGTAGTAGCTTATATCTATATTATTATATAGATTATTATAGGTTACTTTACTATATTGTTTTACATGGGTTACCCCAGTAGGACAATGCGCATAATAAAAATTCTGGTAACCTTCAAGTTCACTTTCCTCAGTAGCTATTATGTTGGTGTTGCAACCAATAAAGTCCATATCCACCCTATGAAGTTTCAGCAGTTCCTTTTTCATTAAATCAGCTTTCATTCCAGTACTGGTAAATCCCTTTAGTTTGCTTGATCCCTCTAATTTTTTCATCTGTTTATTTACGTTATACATGATTTCTGACATATTACTATATACATAACTGATACCTGTTTTGCGCAAATAAATATCAGCTCCATCCTCATCTCCTTTATATAGTATATCAGGACAAAGCCTGCCCTTCATATCAGATATTTGTCCTTTATTTGGCGTAAAGCGCATGCCATTACCACGAAGGTTATGGCTAGGCTCTGGTATATTTCTTGCATGAAGGAATGATGCAAGAAGGATCAATACTGTTAAAATAAAGTTGCATTTAGCTGTCTTTTGGCTATAGTTCATTGTGTTTGGTTTTTGTATCAAGTTTCGCAATGCTGTTGAGTTAATTTTATATTAAAGGCGCGAATATATTTGCTAAATATTCGTTTGCCAACAAAGTCGCATAGACAACGTATAGACAATGCACGGACAATATGCAGACAACATACAGGTAATTATCATAAGTATTTGATAATTAGATAGAATGAGAAATATCTTCTATATTCTCAGTTTCAGGTAAATTTAGTTTTTTACGTAAACGATAACGAGTTGTTCTTATAGTCCCAGTAGATATCCCTAGAATACTTGCCATTTGTTTGGGACTTAATTTTAATTTGGTCAAACAAATTAATCTGATTTCAGCTGCAGTCAAATCAGGTAATTTTTCTTTCAGACGAATAAAGAACCCTTTATAAACTTGTTCAAATAATTCTTTAAACTTATCCCAGTCGTCGTCAGTAAGGATGGTAGCCTTTTTTAAAAAATCATGGCGTTTAATATTTTCTTCATATAATTCCTTTGACTTCAAATTCTTTAGGTCTTCCATTTCTGTGTTAATTTGTTCAAGTATCTTATTTTTTTCCAGTATACTTTCTGTATAATTATCCAGTATTTTTTTTGAACTGGCCAAATCGTCTTCTATACGCCGTTTTTCTAATTTTAATAATGCTGTTTCCTTTTCAGAAAGAGCTTGTTTGTTCTCAAAAATTATTTTGTCTTTCTTACGATTTAGTCGTTGTCGTTGTAAAAGCAGAATTCCAATCGTACTCAACAATACAATAATGCTAGTTGCAATAATTTTGTTTCTATTTGCATCTGCCTTAACCAACATATTTTTTTTTTCTTGTTCAGCTTTAATGGCTGCTTCTTTTTTCTCAAATTCAAAAAGTATCTCTTTATATATGATTTGTTTTTTACTATCTTCATTAAATAGCATATCTTTCGCTATCATAGCTTTTTTATAATATTCAAACGCTTTTTGATACTTGCCTGTTTGCGCGTAAAGTTCGCTTAGTAAAGTTTCAAATTGTACTTTTTCATATAGTGCCCCTATGCTATCACATATTGTCAAGCCCCACGACAGGTATTTTTCCGCTTCTTTATATTTCTTTGTTTTATTATATAACATACCAATGTTAAAGAGGTGTGTCGCGATTCCATTTTTATATCCAAGTTCTTCTGCCATCTTTAATGCCTTAAAATAATAAGTAAGAGCCTTAACGTTATCATTTTGTTCATCATAGATAATTCCGATATTGCCAAGGCAAGCAGCAATTTCCTTCCCCTTCCCAAGTTCTTCATTAATTTTTAATACCTTAAAATAACAATCAATCGCTCTTAAATAATTCTTTTGTTTAGTATAGACATTTCCTATTTCACCTTGTTCGGTATAAACATTTCCAATCTCTCCCAGACAAATTGCAATTTCGTTTTTATCTTTAAGTTCTTCAGCTATTGTTAGTGCCTTAAAATAATTATTTAATGCTTTGGAGTAATTCCTTTCTTTAAAACTAACGTTTCCAAGTCCAACAAGATTAACTGCAATTCCAATTTTATTTCTAAGTTCTTCATTAATTTTTAAAGCTTCAAGAAAATACTCAAATGCTTTTGGAAAATTTCCTTGATAAAAACAGATAAGCCCTATATTGTTAAATTCAAGCGCAATCCTAGTTTTATCATCAATTTCCTCGCCTATTTTTAATGCTTTTAAATAATAGTCTAATGCTTTGGGGTAATTGCCTTGAATATAATAGGTAATTCCAATATCGTTATAGGTTGAAGCGACCCCACTCAACCATTCTGTTCCTATTTTTTTTAAAGTAGATAAAGAAGAAGGAAGCGAATTAGTTGAAACAAGAGCCCTCCAGACATTGCTATCATAATTGCTAATATCTCCATGTCGGGCACTTAAACTATTTAAGTAAATAATCTTGGTAGGATCTCCTTTATCAATTTTCAAAATACCTGATAAGGAATTGATTTTCTCAGCTTGTTCATTTTTTTTCTTTGCTTCAGCAGTTCTATCGCTTTGTGTAAAAGAAAAACAAGAGATAATAATTAAAAATATGGGAAACGATTTTTTTTTCATTACTTGAATACCCCTTAAAAAATTTAATTTTCGGTTTAAACCCCGTAAATTGACAGGAAAACTACTATCCCTATATATACAATTTAAATAGAGTTTATTAAATCAAAAAATAATTTAGCTCGAAAATGTTTTTTACGGACAGTTTTTCATTAATGATCGAGCTAGTTGAGTCAAAAAAAAATATTTTTATGTTTTATAAAGTTTATGAAGTCCGTCTTACCATTTCTAGTTTAATTTCTTTGAATCTAACTCATTATAAATATTTAGTATGTATATTATAAAACAAGTATAAGTATCAAAGCAATGATAGCAGGTAATGCCTGTACAAAGAATATTTTTTTTGTAATAGTAAAAGCGCCATAAACACCAGCAACCATAACACAATATAAAAAGAAGATTGAAATATTTATTTTCCATATATTATCTGATATAAAGAGCGTCCAAATAAGACCGGCTGAAAGAAAGCCGTTATATAATCCTTGATTTGCAGCTAATCCCTTTGTCGGGTTAAACATATCTGCAGCCAAAGTATTCCTGAATATTTTTTTTCCTTTTGTTTCCCAGGCAAACATTTCCAACCATAAAAAACCAAGATGTTCTATGGCAATAAGGCTAATTAGTATCTGTAATAAAAATTTCATGCTGTTCATTTTAATTATTATGGCGTCTCGTCCAGAAAAAAGTTGACTGGTTAGAGAGTTAAATTTTATTCATGTTTTCTATAATTGTAAGACTGAGTAAGAAGCATTTTTCACTAATTCATACTGTTAATTAATTTTTTAAATAATTTCCTTTAATAAGGTTGTTTAAGGAAAGGCGTTTGTTTTTGTAAAAAGCAATTACAAATGCATCTTTAATAGCTATTTTTTTTGCCAACTTACACATATCGTCAGCTTGTTTTAATGTATTAAATTCGCCTAGTGTAAAACGTGTAATGCCATCGGCGTATGACTGGCGGCGTATTGCAGGTAGTTGCAACAGTTTATTAAAATCAAAATTCTCTATAAATTTATAAGCTCCTACCTGCACTTTAAATGTAATACTATCTGTTACCATTGTGCCGTATTTAGATAAAAACTCATCGTAGCTCATGATCAATGTTCCAACACCGGATTTTATTTGAACCGTATCAACGGTCATTTCCCTTAAATATTCCTTAGAGTACAAATTAACATCGGATGTTAATGAAGCAAAAGTACTACCAAAGTTAGTTATCGTTTTTTTGTCCTCTGTTTTTAAATTTCCTTTAGCTTTCTGTCTATCAAAATAAAAATAATGGCTTTTTTGTACAATTGACGGAATTTGCTCTACTATTTGTCCTAATAATAATCTAGAGTTTATTATTAATAAAAGTGTAAGTACTGCTCCAATAGAATGTAACGGTTTTATCATAAGAAGAATCTATCTATAAAATATTGAAACAGCTTCAAATTTATTTTATTGCTTTTTGGTTTCCTATTATTTACACCAGACAAAATACCATACATAAATATAAAAAACTGGTTATCAAATTTTTAACCAAAAATTGTCTGGTTTTATGTCTATAATAAATTTAAATAAAGCTCTATACGAGATAATTTTATTTTAAAATATTTCTTACTATGTTCTACAACGTATTCAAAAGTGAAATTAACTTAAGTCAACATTGACCAAAGTTATTATGAGTTTATAAAAACATTAAATGCACGATTAAATATGATTTACTTTTTTTCCATACTAATTATAAAATGATCAGACCACGAATTGAAAGGTGGATACTTAGCTATTTTTTCTTCGATGGTAAAAAGCATTTTAAATAGCATAGGGTATTTTATTGTAAATTTATTAAGATAGGGAGGGGGCGTTAAAATGCCCAAACCTTTTATGCATATTTTAGTATACTCTTTACCAAATGCATTAAGTAATTGTTTGGGTGAATAATAATAGGTGTAGAAATAAACGCCTTCTAAGTGTGAAGGCACGCCTTTTTTACTTAAACGACGAAAAGCCATTTTAAAATTTCCTTTAAAAGCAAGCAGTATTTCCCAAGGGCAAATGTGTGGCATGATGACTAAGGTAACTGTACCACCCGGTTTAAGCAGGCGATGAAATTGCCTGACTACTTTATATATATCATCAGTACAATTCAAACCACCAAAATTAGAGAAAATATGATCGAAATTTTCGGTTTTAATTTCCTCTAAATTATTAAATGAGCATTTTTGTATCTGTATTTTATTTTCGAGACTAAGTTTTCTTACTTTTTCTGTAAGGATGTTTATCATCCCCTGAGCATTATCGGTTGCATAAACACTACAACCATAATGAGCAAAAAAAATGGCATCAATACCAGTGCCGGCATTTAATTCGAGAATTTTATCGTTAGTATTCAAGAGTGAAAGTACATGTATCTGTACTTGCTTTCGCATGCATTGAATAATGAGATTTCCTTTGTCTTCTTCATCAAATATGACAGACTGTCTTGAGAAAGCATTATTTACATTTTGTTCTTGCACAGTACTCATTAGGCAATTTTTATTGATTCACTTTTTAACTGCTCGGAAATTATTGTTAACTGATTTCGATACTGTTGCAAAACTCTTTGCTGATACCCACGAGGGTGATGTTTGGAAACAGTTTTACGTGTGCGAAGGTTTAAATCAAAATCACTTTCGTTAAAATAAGGGAATTTTTTTTTCCAACGTTTTAGGGTAAGTTTAAAAAATAAATTATCTATATACTCGCCTAAGCTGCCACTTAAAATAAATTCAGCAAAACGCTTCAGTATGTTTTTGCTTTTTGTTTGGCAATTATTTTTTTGGCGTAGGGGCATATTAGGCAAATGGTTTTCTATCCAAGTGTTAGAGGTTATAAACTGCTTATACAAATCGTAATTTATTACTGGAAGCAATGAACTTATCTCTGTAGCGGTAAATAAATTTTCATCGGGAATAGTAAGGTTATTAATGTCTACAAAATAATTGACACAAAAATATTTATGCGAATTGAACAGAAATATTTTTTTAAACAGAATTAAAAAACTGCGACATAACCATAAGCGTTGCGGTTTTGTAATGATGAAATAATCTATATCGCCATCGGGTTCCATTACACCTTTCGATAAGGAGCCAGATATACAAAGCCCTTCGACAAAAGGAAAGACACTTATTATCTTAGTAAAAAAGACCGATTTATGCATAAACTCCTTGGCACGGGTTTCTTTTTCTAAGCGTTGGGCAACGATTGAATTTTGCTTTGTGTACAAAAAATAATACTCGTTATAAGCACGTAATAAGCCCATATCTATTAACTCAGATAAGGTAGCATATAAAAAATAAGGGGAAATTTTTATGGAAATATTTTTTGCAATTTCAGCAGCAGTCAATGGATGATTAAAAACATCGTAATAGCAAATTACTTTAAGTACTGCTTCCTGATGTGGCGGTATTTGTTGGCTTAATGACATAATTTTTTCTTTAGTGAACTGAATTTATAATTACTAATTTATTGTTTAAAAAAATTTGGATACAAAATAAATGAGCAAAAAATATTAATTAAAAATGTCTACATTTTTTTCTTTTTATTTATTTCGTATCCAAATAATTTTCATAAAAAATAGTGTGAATGAATATAGAACATAGAACTATTCTTATATTATCCTCTCTTTGTTTGGTAGTGTCATTTTATAAGCGTTACAGTGCCCTTATAAGGTTTATGTTTTTTATGAAAAATATCAGTAACTGTAATTTGATACACATATGCATCTTCCTGGGAAATTTGGTTTCCATTACTTGTGGTACCGTCCCAACCCTTTTCTCTATCAAAATCTTCAGCGCTTTTTCCTGCCGTTTTGAATATAGATAAACCCCAACGATCGAAAATAAATAGTTCATATGCTGTTATTCCAATGCCCCTAAACATAAAATAATCGTTTATACCATCTCCATTGGGAGAAAATGCATTTGGAATATAAATTACAAAATCGGTAGTGACTATCACTTTGTGACTCACTGTATCCCAGCAATCATGATTTGTTTGAACATATTGTGTTACTATAAACGTACCCGTATCTTGATATGTGTGATTAAGGTTTGTAACAGCTGATTTACTGATAGTGTCGTTATCTCCCAAATTCCATTTAATTAAATTTGCCAATAAAGATTGATCACTTATATAAACATTTGGGTCTAAAATATCTGTTTGGGCAGGCGTTATTGTAAAGGCAGCCCTAGGTTTCGGAAATACAGTAACAAGGTTATTATACGAAGAGGTGTCTTTGCAACCTTTGTTTGTTGTCACTATTAAATAAGGGTGGTAGGATGTGACCACACTTACTGCAGGGTAAGTATGTGTTGGATTTTGTTGTGAGTTATTGGAAGCCCCATCACCAAAAAACCAGTTCCAAGCAACAATATTTCCAAGAGAACTATCTATGAATGTTTGTGTGAATGGTTCACAGCCACTGGTGATTAAAGGTGAAAAATTGGCAACAGGTTTTGGATATACTATTGCTGTGCCGGTTTTATTTACAATACAGTTTTTATCAGATGCAACAGTTAATGTAACAGAAAAACTGCCATCATGTGAATACGTGTAAACAGGGCTTTGTGCGGTAGATGTTGCGTTGTTATCTCCAAATGACCAGTTCCATGACTGGAGGTTTCCAGAGCTTATAGAGCACAGGTTTGTAAAAAGTGATGCACTTTGTTGGCAAGCAGAATCGATACTAAAATTAACCTGTGGCAAAGGATATACAACCGTTTTTTTGATGATACTGTCAGTACATCCATGATTAGTTGTAACATATAAATAAACACTGTAAGTGCCCGGTATTGGATAGGTGTTAGTGGGAGATACTATAGTAGTATCAATCCCCGTGTTATAATTAAAATCCCAGAAATAATTACTAATGTTGTCGGGGGCAGCTATGGTGGATAAATTACTGAATGTAGTAGCCGTATTTAAGCATACACTATCCGATGTAAAATTTGCAAGGGGCGTGGGATATATGGTTAATGAGTGGATAACCGTATCCGAGCATCCTTGAGTTGTATGTGCGATAAGTTGGACACTATAAGTTCCTGCCGGATAATTATGGGATGGTGATGCCGTTGTATTGTATACTGCATTGGGATAATTAAAATCCCAACTGTATGTATTTGCGTTTAAAGAATTATTATGAAATATAGCGGCAGCAGAAGCACAAATATTGTTAACCGAAAAAAGTGCTGTGGGAAGACAAAACACCTGAACCTGCTTAGTAAATACGGAAACACAGTTTTTATTGCTTGTAGCTACTAGTGTTGCTGAATAATTACCGCATTGGCCATACTTATAGTGCGGATTGATTGTATTTGAAGTTCCCGCTGGGCTGCCTCCAAAATTCCAAAAGTAAGAACTAACGCTTCCTGAAGATATAGAAGATAAATTAGTAAAGATGGAGCTATCTCCAAGACAAACACTTGTATTGCTGAATAATGCAATGGGAAGTGGATTTACAACCACATTCACTGTATTCGTATTTATACATAAATTTATATCTGTGCCCGTTACTGTATAAACTGTATAAACCGAAGGAGATGCGGATACCATTGCCCCTACTGTTGAACTTAATGTGCCTCCGGGTGCCCATGTATAGGTTGATGCACCTGAAACTGTTAGTGATACACTATTGCCTATGCACGTCTCAGGAACAGATGGATTAAAACTTAATATAGGTAATGGATTAACTGTAACACTAACCGTAGCGGTACCTTGACAATTATTTACATCAAGTGCGTTAACAGTATAAGTACCCGACATATTTATAGATGCATTTATAATATTTGGGTTTTGAGATGTTGAAGAATAATTATTTGGCCCAAGCCAATTCCAACTAACACCAGGGGTAGCATCAAGAGTTAAAGTAGACCCTACACAAGGTGTATTGCTTAAAGCAGTTACTAAGGGCAAAGGATTAATTGTAACTGCAGCTGCAGTCTTATTTATACAACCATTTGGGTCAGTAGCAGTAACTGTATAAATTCCTGCCATCACGGTTGTTGCATTAATAATATTTGGGTTCTGAGAAGTAGAAGAATAACTATTTGGCCCGCTCCAAGAATAAGAAGCCCCGCCTGTTGAAGTAAGACTAACGGTTGAATTTATACAAACTGTGCCACCCGTTGCAGTTACAATTGGTAATGGATATATAGTAATTGGTACCTTGATAGAATCTTTACACATATTATTATCAGTTACCGATAAGGTAACAGTATAAGTTCCCGCTGAGCCATAAATATGATTACTTGAGGCTCCACTTCCGTTGGCACTTAAATCTCCAAAACTCCATGTTTGAGAAAATATACCTGAAGTAGCTGTTGAAGTGCTTGTAAAATTAGACTGATTGTTTAAACAATTATTTGCAGTAGTAAAATTTACAATAGGATGAGGGGGGATATTAATAGTGCCTTTAACACTATCCACACAAATTCCATTTGAAATTATAAGAGTGACTGAATGTGTACCTACACCGGTAAAAGTATGTGAATCTGAAAGGTTTGATCCTTGTAGCGTTCCGTCTCCCCAATCCCAGATATAATCTGCTATAGCTCCGCCATCATTTGTAGAAGATGTGCTTGTAAAAGACACATTACCTGAGCAAGAAGCTGGTGTATTAGTAAAACTAGCTATGGGGCTTGAACCAACATTATATGTATATGTATACATAGTTGTTGAGCAAGCTGTAAGAGAGCAATTTAAAGTATATATTCCAGCAGTAGTTGCCGAAATACAAGTTGTTGTTGCAGTTGGAATTGAATTACCCGCAGGTGCCGACCAATTGTATGTACTCATTCCTGAAGGTCCACATAAATTGGCAGGTAAATTTAAACATGAACCTGAAGGAGCTATATTAGAAGTTGGGCAATCGGCATCAATATAGCAATAAGCCCAATCATACTTATAAATACACCATTGACATGTAACCACGCAAGTTATATTTGTTCCTACGAATGGGGTTAAGTCCATTCCAACCGTTTGCCATGGCGCATAAGTTACAGGGAAAGCCTGATGCCCATAATTAAGTCCAGGACCTGAGTTTCCAGGAGGTAATGCAGCTGAACCCCAGGTTTGCTGAAAATTATTTACCCCTACCGCATGAGGGGTGCCAGAAGCATCTTGATAATAAAGACACTGAAATTGTGGGCATGGTAATAAGTTGCCTGAAGAATTAAAAAACTGAATAGAAAGTCTTGCTGCTGATGCCGAATCGTGCGGATAATCAAGTATATCCATTGCAAAATGAAAGCTAAAAAAAGTGTTTCCAGCAGTTACAGAAATAACCCGAGAAGCAGTTGCTGTAAAAGTACCTGTGCCAAGATTGTTGCTACTTAATTGTAAAGAATAATTTCCTCCTGGAAAAACTACCGGAAAATTTCCAAACGGATCAGTGCCAGAGCCCGATGTTATAGCGTTATCTCCGGTAACCGTCCAACCGCTTGTATTACCTTGTTCGAAATCAATATTTGTGCAATTGGTTTGAACAGAAGGATTGCCGTTCTTAAGAGCATATTTTTCCTGATGGAGATTGAAGATACCTAGTTTATATTTTTCGTTTATATAATTTTTTCTTATACTCTCTGCAAACTGTTTCTTTTGTTTTTCAGTTCCTTTTAAGTTACTTAAATGATGTTGTAATTCCTGTTCATTAAACCCATTTAACGAATCATTTTTAATCCAACTATTAGTAGGGGTTTCTTGCGCAAAAGATAAGGAAGCAGAAAGCAAAAAAAGAATAAAATAAAATGTCCCCTTTAGTGAATTTAATGTAATTATATTCTTGAATAATTTCATTTTCTTTCTAATTCTTTTATACCTAGGCATGCTATGTGCACATAAATTTGTAGCAGTTAAAACTTCATAATTCTTCCAAAAAATTTCACAAAACTCTCATTATTGGATGTTTTTAATGGATATTTACTATCTATAACATCATTAATCTTTTTAGCTTTATCCATAAATGGCTTTTCTATAAATTTATATCCTAAAAAGCTAATAATTACAATAATGGGTGTTGTCAAAAATATAAGCACACAATATTCAGTCTCAGTAAAATATTTTACCTTTTCAAATCCAAACCCAAAATACAGTACAGTAAAAAGCACAATTCCATGTAGTAAATATGTACTATAGCAAATCTCGCCTAAAAATTTTAAGGTAGAGTTTTTTAATATTCCAAATAAATTATTTCCCAGAGCAATTGAAGTAAAAACAATTGAAATTAAAGTTTCACAAACTATATAATTAGAAGTTTTTATTTGGGTAATTAAAAATAAACAAACCAAAACAATTATGCCTAAAAAAAGGTTATTTACTTTTATATCTCGTGACCCATATTTTAGAATAAAAGGTGCTACGGCTCCTCCTATAAACGGTAACAAATTATGATAACGAAAGGCATTAACTGAAAAATAACCGCAAATAAATAAAATGCTAATTACAATATAAAACAAGGATGTTTTTTTTTTAAAAATAATAAGAGAAATTAAAGGCAAGCTAAAATAAAACAACCACTCCAACGGAAGTGTCCATGTCGCGTGTGAAATAATGAAGCTAGTTAAGTTATAATTATTAATATCTGCAGTCGAAAAGATACCCCAATAAAACATCGATTTTAAAAAGCTAAGTATGCTAACTGTTAGTTGCCAATGGGTGTTTGTCATTACATATAAAACAAGTAAAACAAGTAAAAAATAATACAGAGGCACTAATCTGAATATCCTTGAAATAAAAAAGGCGCGCCAGTTAAATTCTTTTTCAGTTGAGTTTAAGAGTTTTGTAATAAATAAAAAACTTGTAATCATAAAAAAAAACGAAACACTTGTTTGCCCTAACTGAGTGTATAAATTAGATTTTGGAGCATCCCACTTTCCAGTTTGAATATATTGATACCATATAACTGAATGATGAATAAAAACTCCTAAGGCTAAAAACCCTCTCAAGCTATCTATGCCCTCATATCTTATACTTGCAGCATTTATTTTATATTTAAAATTCACAGCATACGCTGTTAAATAAGCTATTAAATATACTATCACTAAAAAAAACGGACTTAACGTGTTCACAAATTTTATTTAAAAGAAAGTTTTTTATACCTTCCCTATTTAATTTTAAGTTTACTTTTTATTACATTCAACCTTGTGCTTGCTTTTTTCTAAATTCATTATTTGGAAATAGAAGTTTTCTTTAGTCCAATTTTATATAACAAATACTAAATAGTTCAATTGTAAAATTATTTCACTGTATCTCAGATTCCTATTATTTATACCAGACAAATAACCGTACAATGTAATATTGCATTGATTACCATTTTTATAGAAACATGTCTGGCTTTATGTCTGGATGTTAATAGTTATGTGCTTTACTATGATCTTTGCACTGCTTGTTTATATTATAATAACATTAAAATGGAAAATTCGTTCATAGTAGAAAAATTATTTTCACATTTTTGGGAAGAATTACAAAAAATTGGATTTATTGTCCAATACAAATAACAAAACTTACTTTAGTAAAGTAACTGTTCCTTTATACGAATAATTCTTACTGAGATAATCAGTAACATTTATAACATAAACATATACATCTTCCTGGGAAATTTGGTCTCCATTATTTGTAGTACCATCCCAACCTTTTTCTCTATCAAAATCTTCGGCGTTTTTTCCTGCTGTTTTGAATATAGATAAACCCCAACGGTCGAAAATAAATAGTTCGTAGTCTGTTATTCCAATGCCCCTGAACATAAAAGAATCATTTATGCCATCTCCATTAGGCGAAAATGCATTAGGTACATATAAGGTAAAATAAGGTTGAATATATACACAATTGATAGCAGTATCTTTACAGCCAAAAGCATTTGTAGCAATTAAAGTTATGCAATAGTTACCTGTATCTCGGTACGTATGTGTGGGGGTTGTTAAAGTACTTGTCGAATCTGTACCATCCCCAAAAGTTTGCCAAAACAAACCCGTTACACTACTACCCGGAGCATAAGAAGCATCTGCAAATTGTATAGTAGGTTCAAGTATAGTAGGGTTATAAGGTGAAGAATAAAACGCTGCTTTTGGGTGGGGATAAACAGTAATCATATTTGGGATAGATGCTTTTGATATACATCCTTTACTTGATGTAGCGGTTAAACTAACTGTAAAAATACCAGAAGCATTATAACACCAAGAAGGATTTGTTGCAATACTTGTATGTTTTCCATCATTCCAGCTATATGTTAAGGCATCAGTTGATGAGATAGTGGTAGCATTTGCAAATTGTACACATAAAGGATAACAACCATTTTGTTTATCAGAGGTGAAATTTATTTGAGGTAATGGATCAATGTTTACTGTAACGTTGGTTTTAACAGCAGGTGTTCCGCAAGCATCAGTAAGCGTAAGCGTATAAATTGTAGTCGTAGAAGGGCTTACTGTTATATTTTGCCCTACAAAACCTCCCGGATTCCAAGTATAAGTAAACAAACTATCACCACCACTACCCGTTGCATTTATGTTAGCTGAAAAACCATTACATTTTTCTGCGCCCGGACTTACTGCTAAAAATTTTAAAGAGTCACGTACAAAAACGGTTACTGTATTTGTGGCCGTACACCCTTTTACATCATTCACTTGTACACTATACACAGTCGTAGTTATTGGATTCACAGCATTAGTTTGGGCTCCTGCTGTTGCATTCCATAAATAGGTATATGGAGCGGTTCCGCCTACTTGATTAGCTGTTAATGTTGCCGTGTTGCTTATGCATATTGTTTTAGGAATGCTTGAAACAGTTAATAAAGGAGGTTGAGTAATGGCTACTGTTGTAGTTGTTATACACCCTTTTATATCTGCTATAGTTGCTGTATAACTACCCATTGGTAAATTACTTGCAGTTGCTGTTAATTGTACCGGTGCGGTGTTCCAAGAATAAAAATATGGAGTTGTACCACCGTTAGCTATTGCTACTGCATTACCATTACTATTTCCAAAACACGAATCATTTTTAGAAGAAGCTATAGAAGATGTTAATGGAGTTGGTTGGGTAATAGTTACTACTGCTGTATCTTGACAACCATGAGCATCAGTTAATGTGGCTGTATATACTCCTGTAGGTAAATTACTTGCTGTTGAAGTTGTTTGAATCGGTGTTGTATTCCATGAATAAATATAAGGCAATGTTCCACCCGTTGCACCAGTTATAGCTTTACCATTACTATTTCCAAAACACGAATCATTTTTTTGTGAGATAAGAGAATCTACTAATACAAGAGGTTGCGTAATAATAAGTGATACAGAATCTCTACATCCATTTGCATCTATAACCCCTGTAGTATATTGTCCGGCAACAAGACCTGTAAAAATACCAGTTGGAGAAATTTGCACAGGTTGTTCTAATGCATAAATATAAGGAAGAGTTCCTCCCGCAGCAGTTGTTGTTATACTTGCATCACTTAATCCATTACAAGAAACGTTTATTTGGGAAGTAGTTAGCGTTAATGCAGGAGGCTGAGAAATGGTCACTGTGGCAGTGGTCGTACATCCTTGCGCATCAGTTATAGTTGCTGTATAACTTCCAACTGTTAAATTAATTGCTGTTGCCGTTAATTGAGTTGGGGCAGTATTCCATAAATAGGTATAGGGAGTGGTACCACCAATTACACCAGTTATGGCATTACCATTATGAGTTCCGAAACATGAATCATTTTTAAAAGAAGTAATAGATGCTGTAAATAAAGCAGGTTCGGTGATGGTTACAACTGCTGTATCTTGGCATCCATGAGCATCAGTTACGGTAGCTGTATATGTTCCAACATATAAATTGCTTGCTATGGGTGTTGATTGTACTGGAGTTGTATTCCACGAATATATGTATGGCATTGTTCCTCCTGCTATACCTGTTACAGCATTACCATTATGCATTCCAAAACACGAATCATTTTTTAATGATATGATTGAGTCTACTAATATAGCAGGTTGCATAATCGTTATAGATACTGTGTCTATACAACCTTTCGCATCCTGCACACCGGCCGTATAGTGCCCTGCAGCAAGCCCCGTGGCAACTCCGGTTGCAGATATTTGAGGAGGTGCTGTGTTCCAGGCATATATATATGGTGGTGTTCCACCACTTGCCGTGGCTTCCGCGCTTCCGGTACTTAATCCAAAACAAGTTACATTGGTTTGTGTTGTTGCTAAAGCTAATGCAGTAGGTTGTGTTAAAGTTACTGTTGCAGTTGCGGAACAAAGGTTTGCATCATTTACAGTTACCGTATAACTTCCTAAAGGTAAATTACTTGCCGTAGCGGTTAGTTGCATGGGAGCTGAATTCCATGAATAAGTATAGGGTCCTGTACCACCTGTTACCCCTGCCGTTGCACTACCATTTGGAATACCAAAACAAGATAAATTACTAAATGCCGAAATAGAATCTTTTAATACAGCAGGTTGAGTAATTAATTGAGATGTGCTGCCTTTACAACCATTAGTATCTGTTACAGTTACACTATAAGTACCGGCTATAAGCACACTATCTTTGATTGAAGTGTTTCCGTTTGTCCACAAATAATGATAAGGAGCTAATCCGTTAGTGACGCTGACTAGTGCAGCTCCATTATTTCCGCCAAAACAGGATACATTAGTAAAGCTGCTAACTGTTGGAATAGGTGCAGCATTTACGGTAATAGAAGTAATAGCTGTATCATGACAGCCATTTACATCGGTACCAATTACAGTATAAGTTTGATATGAAGTAGGATTCATAGTAACCACACTTCCGGTAGTTGCGCTTATAGAAACATTAGGACTCCAAGTATATGAAACACCACCGCTAGCTGTAAATGTTGCTGCGCTTCCTTTACAAATAGGGGTAGTTTGGCAATTAGTATCACGTATACCAAAAACCAAATTACAATAGTTTTCACTTGTTAAATAATTAAAATCTATACAAGTATGCTGTCCCGGAAACTGGATAATAGTATAGCCTTCTGTACCAACAAGTGTTGTGTTATTAGGATAAGTCATATTTATACCCGGCCAAATAATTGTATATGGTACAGAAGTAACAATGGGAACAGTTATACCGCCTTGTCCAATACTTGAAAAAGCAACTTGAGGATCGATAACAGGTTTACTAAAACAAAAAGTAAACAAACCAGCTTGTGTATTTCCAAGCGTTGTGTTATTTACAGGTAAATTATATTGAGGAGGAAAATTACCACTAGCAAACAAAGATGGTGTGGTAAATAAACCACCACTTGGTTTTGTAAGCGATATGCTTAAATTAGAAGAAACTGAGCCTACACCTGATGTAGCTGTGACAGAAGACCAAGTAACCCAATCTAATTTTGTAGTATCACAATAAGGGTTAACAGGTCCTGTTACAGACATATTTAAACTTGAAGGTATAGTAATATTAGTACTTGCTATTGCTTCGCAACCATATGCATCCGTAATTAAAACCGAATAGCTTCCGCTAGTGGTTATATTAGTTGTTACAGCTCCATTTCCTCCCGAAGGTGTCCAAGCATAATTATATGCCGGTGTTCCTCCAGCAGGAACAACAGTTGCCGTAGCTACACCACAAGATGCAGAAGTGCTAATAGTACCTGATACAGGAACACTATTGTAATTTATTATTAAAACACCATTTCCTCCTGAGGTTCCGTTTGATGTAGGTGCTGACCCATTTCCACCAATTGAACATGCAGCACAAATAC
>JABDCR010000003.1 GCA_013288015.1 Bacteroidota bacterium
ATGCTAATGCAACTAATGTTACTTGGGGAATGAAGTTTGAAGTAGGCTTTTTTATGAGAGCCATGATGCTTTTTATGAATATGGATAAAATGATAGGGGCTAAATACGAAAAAAAAGAAGTTATTTGGCCTGATAAAACTTACTTTGGTAAAAAAGCCATTGTAGCGTTTGACAAATTAAGCGCATTTTATGCTGAGAATTTTCCTAAAATTTTTAATGATGCTATGAATAATAAATTAGAACACACGGGGCCTCCAAGTTCTATTTTTTATACGTACGATGAACAAAAAAAGCAAGCTGAATGTGCTGCCGTTATTTCTGTACCTGAAGGACAGCTTAAAGGCTGGGAAAAATTTAACGTGCCTTCGGCTAATTTAGCTTTACATATTGCTTATTATGGAGCTTATGATAAAATTGGCAACGCACATATGGCAATGGATGCTTATATGAAAGAAAAAGGTTTAATGCAAACTTGTATGGTTGAAGAATATATTACCGACCCTATGACAGAAAAGGATACTGCAAAGTGGTTAACCAATATATACTACGTTATTAAAAATAGCGATAACGTACAAATTAGTGTTCAATAATATTTAGTTCTTACCCATTTCTTGCTCTAAATACTGCTTTAGTTTTTCGGGTGTTAAATTAGCACGTATAGTTCCGTTTACCGATAAAGAAACGCTACCTGTTTGTTCAGAAACACTTATAGCTATAGCGTCTGTACTTTCAGTAATTCCTACAGCAGCTCTATGTCTCATGCCATAATGCGCCGGAAATTGTTCTTTTTCTGTTACCGGCAAAACACAACGTGCTGCAATAATTCTGCTTCCTTTAATAATAACAGCACCATCGTGTAAAGGAGAGTTTTTAAAGAAAATATTTTCAATCATTCGTTCGCTTAATCCACTATCAATCGCCTCTCCCGAATTAATATAAACAGCCAAATCAGAATTTCTGGCAAGCACTATTAATGCCCCTGTTTTACTTTCACTCATTTTAAAACAAGCAGTTATTAAAGGAGTAAAATCTACTTTAGCATACTCATCTGTAAAACTATGTTTAGCCGGGTAAAAAATTTTGCCTAAAAACTTACTTCTTCCTAAAAACTCATTGCTGCCAATAAATAATAAAAACCTCCGTAACTCTTGTTGAAACACTACAATAACAGCAATTACACCTACATCGATAAACTTGCCCAGTATAGTGCCAAACAATTTCATATCTAAGGCACGTACTAAAATCCATACTACGTAAATAGTAATGATTCCAAAAAAAACACTTACTGCCGGGGTACCTTTTACGAGATTATATAGCTGATATAGTAAGATAGCTACCAATAAAATATCAAAGGCATCAATCCATCTAAAGGTTATAAATAATGTAGGTAAATGTAACAGCACGCTTAGTAATTGGTTTCGTTAATAATGTATAACGGACGCTTACGTATATCTGTTTGAAGCTTACTAATATATTCTCCAATAATGCCTAAACAAATCAATTGAACTCCACCAATAAAAGATATTGCAATCATAAGAGATGCCCAACCTTTTGGTAAATCGTTATTAAAAATAAAATACGATAAGAGCGCATAAATAATTAGCAACATGGATATGCCTGACACTACAAAGCCCATAATAGTAGCTATGCGTAAGGGCATATTAGAAAAACCTGTAATGCCATCAAAAGCCAATTGAAATAATTTTTTATACGTATAACCAGGTTCACCAGCCGCCCGCACATCCCTATCATACTCAACAAAAGTTTGCTTAAACCCAAGCCATGCAATTTGCCCGCGTAAAAATTTATGTTGCTCAGGCATATTTTTTAAAACCTCAGCCACTTTACGGGTCATCACCCTAAAATCACCTGTATCTAAAGGCACATCAACGTTTGATATACGCGCCAGTAATCTATAAAAAGTTTTATAAGCTGTTTTCTTTACAAAACTTTTATCTTTTCGCGAGCGACGTTTTGCATAAACCACCTCATTGCCTTGCTTAATCAAGCCAATCATTTCTTCAATTAACTCAGGCGGGTCTTGTAAATCGGCATCAATAATGGCAATAATATTTCCTTTACATAAATCAACACCCGCAGTAACCGCTATTTGATGTCCAAAATTTCTACTAAAATCAATGTATCTTACTTTATCGTCTGCCTGCGCTAAAGCTTTTATTAATTGTATAGAAGCATCCCTACTACCATCGTTTACAAAAACCAATTCATAACTCATACCGATTTTTTCTACAACAGGGCATAGGCGCGTAACTAAAGTAGGAATGTTCAACTCCTCGTTATAAATGGGTATGATAATGGATAATTCTACCATAAATTCATTATGAATTAGTTTTTCTAATCTCACAGCTCCACAAATATAGTATTTTTACTGCGTTTACATTTGTTGGTTATTACGGCTATTTTTGTGCGAATTTACATTCAATATCCATTAAGAACTAAAGTGAAAAAAAACAGCTTAATAAAAAAACTAATTTTATTATTGGTACTACTTAATTGTAAGCTAGTATCACAAATAAAATTTGATACTTTAATTAAAACACCTGCGTACAATAGTTACTACAGTTATTTTTACAAGGCTCCGGTAATTGTTTCATATAAGTTGTATAAAGGTGGGGGCAATTGTAGCAGAACAGAAAATCATTTTCGTTTTATTAATTCTTTAGGATTTGAGAATGAAGCCAAACCTAAAGACTATGCCAAATCAGGTTACGATGAGGGGCATATGGCAAATGCTGAGGACTTTGCTTTTAACTGTGTTTTAGAAGAAAGCACCTTTCGGTTTTTTAATGCTGTACCGCAAACCCATGAAAACAACCGAGGGATTTGGAAACATTATGAAACTGCAACGAGGAAGCTAAGTCAATCAGACAGCTTATTGGTTATTTGTTATAACCATTTTGGTACTGAAAAATTAAACAACCGAATTGCTATACCCGATACAAATTACAAATTTGTTTATTCACTTACAACGCATGAGTTATTGTTATCAATTGGCATTTGTAACAATTCTCAACCTATAGAAAGCAAACCCAATAAAGAAATTGAAAAAGACTTACATAAAATAGTTAAGCCTTAATTTTACTTAACAACTGTTATTTTAAATTTCTCGTTCACACCAATCTTGTCGGCAGTTGCAAACTTATTTCTCTGTTTTAGCTTTAATAATTAAAATATTTTTTAAGTTTCAAAATAGGTTTTTCAATTAAGTAAAAACTACCTAACGAAATTATAAATGGGCTGCTAAAAGAGGCATTAAATATTATTTGGTTTTAGTGCCTAATAAAATGGAAATGTATCCTGAACATTTACCAAGACAAATTATCCAAACATCTGATGTGTTTAGATATGACCAAATTGCGAGTTTAAATAACGACTCTACAATTAATATAATAGACACCAGAAAAAATTTACTTAAGCATAAAAAAGATGGTTGGGAATTATACCAACATACAGATGACCATTGGAATGAATTGGGAGCTTATTATGGTTATCAGGAAATAATGAACAAGGTATCGAAAGATTTTCCAGAGTTAAAACCTATCCCTCTTGATATGCTTGATATTAAAATTGAACAAAGATATGGTAACATGGCAACGATGCTTAATGTAGAGAAAGAGCATCCTGAGCCATATGTTAGACTTATTGAAAAATATAAAACTTACGGGCATGATGGAGTTAAAAAAGGATACAAAACACTTCCGTTAATCAGTGAATATGAGTATGAATTACAAATAGAGAATGATAATGGAAAAAAACTGAAGTGTTTAATTATTCGCGATTCGTTTACCGTGCTTATGATACGATTTTTTCAAGAGCAATTTGCTAAATTGACAATTGTTCATGATCAATGGATGTATAGAATGCGCGAGGATTTGGTGTTAAAGGAAAAACCGGACATTATTTTAAACATTGCTTTAGAAACAAGAATTAAGAATATTATAGATTTTCCATTTACATTAAATGCCAATCAGGCATTAGAGCAAAGCGTAAATATACAAGCAGCCAATGGGAAATATTGGTGTACAGAATTAAATCATAACATAGATGCTAATAAAGAAAAACCATTCAGCTGGGAAACATTTACTTTTATACAATATGAAAACAACGAATGCGCTTTTCTTGCTTATAATTACTTCTTTTTATCTTCTGAAGTCAATGGTACAGGTGAAGTTACTGCCTCATCAGAAATGGTTAATAGTTGGGAAAAATTTAAAATAATAAAAGTATAGCCTTTAACCCCAATTACATGAAGCTAAAATTAAAATAAATGAAAGGATTAAAATTGCTTGAAGTTATTTCTCCAACACAAAGAAATGAAAGTGGTAACATTAAATGATTTCAAAAAATCCACTATCTTTAACAATTACATCATAAATATGAAAAAAATAATTACTCTTTTAGCAATAATTTTAATATTTAATTGCACCGCACAAACATGTAGTACGGGTGGTTGTGCTGCCACGGCCACTAATTCAACAGGGCAGTATCCTACCGCTACATTTTCTACTACATCATCCTCGTGGTCAACCATTAGTTCTTATATGAATGCCGGTAACTTTACTCTATTTGATGTAACTAACGGAGACACCTACGAGTGGACATACTGTAGTGATTTTGGCGGTAGTCAGGCATGGGATGCCGAACTTACTTTATTTAATAACGCTAATGGAACAACACTTTGTTATCAAAATAATTGTGGAAGATCTACTTGCTCTACCGCACCCTATATTAGATGGACTGCTACATTTACCGGTACAGTAAAACTTTTAACTACCGTTTCGGGTTGCACAACAAATTCAGGCTCTCCTTACTCAACATTAGTTTGGAGAGATACAAGCGGAACACCTGCTGCTGCACCAATACTTGGTGTTGATGTTTATAGTGGTAACAGCACCATAAATTGGGCTCAGGTTAAAGCAGCGGGTTATACATTTGCTTGGGCTAAAGCAACTGAAGGTGTAGGTTATACCGATAGCGAATATTTAAATTATGCTGTAGCAGGTGTAAACGCCGGAGTTAAAATGGGAGCCTATCATTTTATACGAGCCGATTTAAATCCAACCCGTGCGGGTGCCATTTCAGAAGCAAATTATTTTTTAAGTGTGGCGCAACCTTATATTACAAATTGTGAGTTACCTCCAGCGCTTGATGTAGAAGGTTCTTATTTACAAAGCAATTTTACAAGTGACTCATTAACCACATGGATTCAAAACTGGATGACTACTGTACAAAACGCTACAGGCATTGCCCCTGTTATATATATTAGTGCAACTAATGCTGCATATATAAACAGCTCTTTAAACACTTATAAACTTTGGATTGATTATCTAAGCGGAAGCCCTACAACAACACCAACCAACACGGGCGTATTTCCTACCTGGACTATTAATCAATACAGTTGGACGGGGACTGTACCCGGGATAGCGGGCAGTCAAACTGATATGAATGTTTTTCATGGAAACATGGCCGCATTCAATAGTTTCATGGGGTGCAGCACCACAAACATTAAACAAAACAATTTAACTTATGCTTTTGCTGTTTATCCAAATCCTGCCTCAAATAATTTTCATATTGATTATTCAGATGATATAGGAACAGTAACCGTAACTGTTTATAACATAAATGGTGAACTTGCGCTTAACCAAAACATAAATAGCAGCGCAACAATTGATATAAGTGGCTTAAGCGAAGGAATTTATAATGTAAATATTGTAAGTAATAAAGGCGCAGTAAATAAAAGATTGATTATTGTACGTTAATCAAATTTATAATAAACCCCAAAGCAAATACATGTTATTTGTTTTGGGGTTTATTATTTTCAGCAGCTATGCCGTCTGCGTTTGTCCTTTTCTTTTTAATATTAAAGCACTAATTAAGGTAACCAGTAAACCTACCGGAAGAATCTCCATATAAGTAAGTAGTACCATAAACAAAGGGTTTTTATACATTTCTTTATAATGTTTTAGTTCTGCTATTTGTTTATCTATTTCTAATTGCGAAGCGCCGCTTTCTTTTACTTGTTTTACCATATATGCACCATACGAATCCATAAAATCGGGGATAAAAAAATTGAATTCTACAACCCATGTAATAACATAAAAAGTAGAGGCTATAAGCGATATAAATAAACCTATTTTAAACCCTTTGCCAAAAGTGAGCAACCCATCATTATACTTATCTCTAAAGTTTTTAATGCCTATAAACACAAAAGAGAAAGCAATAAGCATAGAGGCATAACCCAAAATCATGCTGTGCGAAAAATCAGGGTTTTTGCTAACCATTAACATGCTTACAAACATGAAAGTTGATACAATAAGCCCCGCAATGATTCCGAAAACAATTACATTTTTTTTCATTTTTTAAATTTTTAATTGGTTAATAATGCCGCAAAAGTATATTCACAAAAACCCGTTTCCTTCATACTTTGGGGTGATTTTACCCCTCATTTTTAGTTTCATACTAAAGCATGAGTTTGTTTTATGATATGATATTCAATCGTTTAGCTTTTTCAACAGCCTGAGTTCTTCTTTTAACATCTAGTTTTTCGAAAAGATTAGAAGAATGGCTTTTAATAGTGTTAAGTGATACAAATAGTTTTTCAGCAATCTCTCCATTACTTAAACCATCCGACATTAGTTGTAAAACTTCCAGCTCGCGTTTACTAATGCCAAGTTTATTGCATTCGTTTTCATTAAAAACAAAATCAGGGTTGGCATTTACAAACACCTCTTTCTCTATTATTACTGTTTTAACTTTTGGCTTGGTTAGTTTCAAGGCAAGCCAAATTCCCAGTGCCATAAAAATTATAGCTATGGCCCCAATATAAATTTCAAAAGCATGGTTAACAACTACAAAACGATACTCTAACCATTTTAAAAGGAATAACAATAGGGCTAACAAACCACCATATAAAATAAAGAGTTTATTTTTTGAGAAAAAAGCAGTTAACATTTGCTATAATTATTTGGCTAAAAGCAAATATAATAAAAAAGCCTTCCATTGCTGAAAGGCTTAATTTTACTCGTGGGAACTACTGGGTTCGAACCAGTGACCCCCTGCTTGTAAGAAGTAGCCCCTATTCTTATTGATGTTTATTTTTATATTCAAATTATTACTAATCAATTAGTTAATTAAAATGTATTTATTTATATCAACCCTTATCTATCGTTTTTTCTTATATTTGTTTACACCCCATTTACACCAAGATTACAATTGTATATGAAAAATTCCGCATCAGTAAAAGCTACTTTATATATCCACAAAACTTTAAAGAACGGACAGCACCCAATAATCTTACAAATAATTAAAGATAGAAAGGTACGAAAAATTAGTATCGGTTATTCTGCCAAAAAAGATGAATGGGATTTTTCAGAAAATAAGCCCTCAAAGAAACATCCTTTAAGAAAAGAACTTGAAGCGGTTATAAGTATGAAAATGGCTACACTTTCTAAACAAGTATTAGCATTAGAATTGCAAACAGATAATTATTCGGCCGAAACAGTTGTAAAAAAAGTTAAACGAAAAAAAGCTTCTAATTCTGTAAATGGATATTTTGAAGAAGTAATAAAGGGGCTTAAAAAAAATAATAAGATAGGCAATGCTGAAATTTACCAAACTTGCAAAAATGTAATAAATACTTATACCGGAAATAAAGAATTAGCTTTTTTTGAAGTTGATTATGCTTTTCTTAAAAAATTAGAGAGTAGTTGGCGGGAAAAAGGTTGGAAAGAAAGTAGCATTTCTGCATATATGCGAACCTTTAGAGCCTTGTTTAACCGGGCAATAAAAGAAGAAATAATAGAACAGACCATTTACCCTTTCAAAACTTATAAGATTAGCAAACTTAATACCGCTACTCAAAAACGAGCGTTGAACAGGAAACAAATATCAGCAATTGAAAAATTAAAACTACCTGTTAATAGTGCGATTTGGCACGCAAAAAATATATTTTTATTTAGCTACTATAGTATGGGAACAAATTTTGTAGATATGGCAAATCTCACAAAAGAAAATATTGCTAAAGACCAATTACAATATACCCGAACCAAAACCCATAAACTTTATAACACACCTTTGCATCCCAAAGCGAAAGAGATATTAAATTACTATATCAAAGTACAAACTGACAAATACATTTTCCCTATTTATTCGGAAAGTGCTCATGTAACGGCTCAACAGAAAGCAAATCGATTACATAAAGTGCTACAAAAAGTAAATAAAGATTTAAAAACGATTGCCGAAAAGTGTAAAATTTCCGAAGCACTCACTACTTATGTGGCGAGGCATAGTGCAGCAACTATTCTAAAACGTGAAGGGATTTCCACTTCTAAGATTAAAGATTTATTAGGCCACGAAACTGAAGAAATTACACAAGTTTATTTAGATAGTTTTGAAAATTCGGAATTGACTACTGCTGTTGGCCTACTATAATTTTTTAAACTGGTGGTTGATGGATGCAGATAAATTTCGATGTCAAAAATTATCCGGTTTTTTATTCATAATTATATAACTACTTTTTCTTACTGTCCACAAAATTCCGCAAGGTTATTTCTC
Source organism: Bacteroidota bacterium (assembly GCA_013288015.1). Lineage (GTDB taxonomy): Bacteria > Bacteroidota > Bacteroidia > B-17B0 > Aurantibacillaceae > PALSA-968. The sequence continues at coordinate 8,575 of JABDCR010000003.1, forward strand.
ATTTTTAAAAATTTGTCGTAATCGTTAAACCGAATAAGGCTTTTAAATCTTACATGTTGATAACTTTTTTAATCAAAAATATTTTGACATAAATAACCGTATGTATTGCTATATCTACAATTTGATTTAAGTTATAAATACAAAAAATAACAAAATCTTACATAATGTAAGATTTTTCAAAAAATTGATTTCGCACATATGAATAAAATAATTTAGTATTGCCCTGAAATTCATATAAACCATAATAATTTTAAATATGCATAAGGCGAAAAATAAATTTCTTTTATTGGGGCTATTTTGTTTTGTTAGTTTTTTCTATTCGTATGGGCAAACTCCTGCTACTGACCCGACATGGATATTGCAAGATGGTACACATAGCACTACAGATTTAAGTGATGAATTTAGTGGTTCTTCTGTAAACACAACAAAATGGCACGTTTTTGATTGCACCACAGATCCCTACTGTTCATGGGGTCAAGCCACGGGCATGAACCCTTCTTATACTACCGAATCAGGTGGGTATTTGAATTTTAAAGTAGACGGCAATATTTGCCCTACGTGTAACTGCCCCCAAAACTGTACTGGTGTTAATCAATATAATACCGGAGGAGTGCAATCCCAATCAACAAGTTACTCTTATGGTTATTTAGAAATGTATGCACAATTGCCAGGTTTTGTTGACGGTAGTGGAGTTGCCCATGCCGATAAATTTTGGCCGGCATTTTGGACTTCTTATGATACATATGATAGTGGTACCTGTAATAATCCTAATAGTGATCATTGCGACACTTACCATAATGAAATAGATATGATGGATCAATGCTGTAATTATTACAGTGATGCAAAGTCTACAGGAACTGGGGTTAATATATGGACTGGAGGTTGTAATGGAGCCGCCTATCCTAATGGTCACTGTACTACTAATGTACTACTTCCTTCTAATTGGATGCTTTACCAACACACTAATATTTTGTGTTATAATAATCAAACTAGCACAACAAACTATCATAAATATGCCGTAGAATGGAATGCGGGCAAAGTTGTTTTTTACTTTGATGATATGTCGGTTAGTGAACTTTATAATAGTGCAATTAGTATGGTATCAATGTTTTTAGTAATAGATCTTCAATTATCTAGTAGTGTTAATTTTTATTCTGGCTTTCCTTTTTCTTCATCTGCAAATTCATCTATGAGTTTAGATTATTTGAGATATTATAAATTGAATTTAGATTGCAGTACAAACACTACAATTAGTAACAGCACTGATTTTACTAATTATTTTAATATTGTTACACCAACTTCTCCCGGCCCTCCCGCTGTAAAATCAAATATTACAATTGGTACAGGTTCAAGTTCAATTTCGTTAGGAAGTACGGATACAAAAATATTTAGAGCGGTAAACAGCATAACAGTTTTGGGCGATTTTACGGTACCATCAGGTGCCACATTAGCATTACTACCAACTGCTTGCAATTAAAAAACTTAAAAACAATATAAAAATGAAAGCAACTAATTTATTTGACATGAACACAAGAATTACAAAAGGCTTATTATTAGCTTTAATTTTTACATCCTTTACATCTTTTGCGCAATTAAAGGTGTTTCAAAATGGTAACGTTTCAATTGGTGGAACATCTGCGCTACCTTGGCCATTTGAATTACAAGTTGCTGGCAACTCTGTATTCTCGGCAACCCAAAGTTCTATTACTTCAGCTGGAATGATTAGAGGATTAAATGCATATTCTACAGCTACTACGCCCGATTTTACTTGGTACGGAAATGACCAAACTGGGTTGTTTCACCCTACATCAGCAATCATTGGCTTTAGTATAAATGGTAGTGAGGGCATGCGTTTAACTTCTAACGCTTTATTATTAGGTTTAACAACCGATCCTGGAAATGTTAAGTTAGATATTGCTGCGCCATCAGGAAATCAGGCAATTTATTCGACTACTAATTTCAGCACTGATTATAATTATCATCAGATAAATAATACGAATAGAGGCTTAACTAAAGCATTGGTGGTACAATTAAGTGGCACAGATGAATTTATTGTTTGGGGTAATGGTAATGTTTGGTGTAATGGCTCTTATAGCAGTAGTGATAAAAGTTTAAAAGAAAATATTGATACTTTGAGAGGGGCATTAGCTAAAATAAAACTTCTTCAAGGAGTAACTTATAATTTTAAAACTTCAAGAACTGGGATGGATGTCCCTAAAAAAGAAATTGGCTTAATAGCACAAGATGCGGAAAAAATAATACCGGAAGCTGTTGCAACAAATGATAAAGGATTAAAAGGTATAGCTTATGGTAATTTAGTAGCATTGGTTATTGAAGCTGTAAAAGAACAACAAAAACAACTTGATAGTTTAAAACAAGCTCTTGCTGCTTGCTGTAACAGTCGTTCAGGTAACCGTAACACAGGAAGTATTGAACAGACAATAGGTATAAACCAACAGGTTGCAAGTACAAATGGTGCAATTTTATACCAAAACACACCTAACCCTTTTAGTCAAACTACTATTGTAAAATGTTTTGTACCCGATGCAAGTAAAACGGCAAGCCTTTTGGTTTTTGATATGAATGGTAGTTTAAAGAAAACATTTAGTATTAACGAGAAAGGAACTGTTAACACTACTATAAATGCCAGCCAATTAGTGCCCGGTATGTATTATTATACTTTGTTAATTGACGGGCAAGAGATTGATACTAAAAAAATGATTTTAACTGAGTAAATATTTTGTTTCTTATCTATTTGGGAGTGTAAATAATCTTAAAATCAGAAAGTGCCTAAATATTCTTAACTTTTAGAAAATCGTAATTCTTTTCAAAAACCCTATAAAAGTTAAATCCGGTTTTCTCTCCATAAGTTTTCTCAATATTTACTACCTTTATTGGAATAAATATGAGAAAACTATTTTTTACTCTCCTTATTTCATTTGCTCATTATTTTTGGGCTCAATCGTCTTTTCCATCTCTTTTTGAAAATGAAAAAAAAACTTTTTCATCCTCTCAAAATGCTTCCAGTTGTGCTATAAGTGATAATTACGATGTAAAATACTATCGGTGCTATTGGAATACAAACCCGGCCATAAACTTTATTTCAGGTAACATTACTACTTATTTTATGCCTCAATCGCCTATAGATAGTTTACAAATGGATGCCTCTATCTCTTTAACCATTGATAGTGTTTTGTATCATAACTCAAAAATTGTTTTTGCTCAACTAACCGGTGATGTACTTCAAATATATTTTCCTAGTACCATTAATGTACTAGATTCCATTACGGTTTTTTATCATGGCATTCCATCATCATCAGGTTTCGGTTCATTTATGCAAAAAACACATGGCCCAAATCATGACCCGGTTATATGGACTTTATCAGAGCCATATGGGGCAAGAGATTGGTGGCCATGCAAAATGACACTAACAGATAAAGCAGATTCAATTGATACCTATATTACAATTCCACCGGGTAATAAGGCTGCCAGTAACGGTTTATTAAAAGAAATCATTCCTCAAGGCGTGAACTTTACTTATCATTGGAAGCATAGGCATCCTATTGCAACCTATTTAATTGCACAAGCCGTAACTAATTACACATCTTATACTGATACAGCTCAATTGAGAAGCGGAAAAATGCCTGTATTGTATTATGTATATCCTGAAGATACTGCTGATTCAAGAACTTCAGATAAGCAATTAGTTAAAGTAATTCATTATTATGATAGCTTGTTTATCCCCTACTCTTTTGCTGATGAAAAATATGGTCACGCCGAATTTGGCTGGGGTGGCGGCATGGAACATCAAACCATGAGTTTTGTAGGTGGTTTTTCTATTGAATTGTTGGCACATGAGTTAGCCCATCAGTGGTTTGGTGACAGAATTACCTGTGGCACATGGCGTGATATATGGCTAAACGAAGGTTTTGCAGTTTATTGCACAGCTCTTAGTTTAAGTCAGCTATATGGACAAACATATTATACTTATTGGAGAATTTCAACTAGCAGCAATATAACATCTATACCAAATGGGTCTGTATATATAGATGATACAACAAGTGTAGCCCGAGTATTTGATAATAGACTTACTTATAACAAAGGAGCTTATTTATTACATATGTTACATTGTATGCTTGGCGATAGTTTGTTTTTTCAAGGCCTTAGAAATTATTTAAACGACCCTTCGCTTGCATTCTCGTTTGCTAAAACAAGTATGTTACAACAACATTTAGAAAATGTATCCGGCCTGGCACTTACCAAATTTTTTCAAGAATGGTATAATGGCCAAGGTTACCCATCTTATTTAGTTTTATACAATCAAGATACAAATAACCAATTAAAATTAACCATCAATCAAACTACATCTGACAACTCGGTTCCTTTTTTCGAAATGCCTGTACCTATAGAGTTTAAAGGACAAGGAAAGGATACTATTATTATTTTTAACAACACATCATCAGGGCAGGTTTTTAATGTGAATTTAAATTTTAGAGCAGATAGTATTAATTTTGATCCTGATTATCATATTCTATCTACAAATAATAAAGTAATGGACGAATATGCCTATTTAAGAAGCTTTCAATCGCTTGTGATTTATCCTAATCCGGCTAACGATGTAGTAAATGTTGAAATAAATAATTTTGCCAATTTCCCTAGAAGTGTAGAACTATATAATGTTTTAGGCGAAAAATTATTAGAGTTTGTTCCTATCCAACACGAATTTTCTGTTCCTCTAATCAATCTTGCCAGTGGAACATATTATCTGAAAATCATTTCCGATGATAAGGTTTATACTCAAAAAATTATAAAAGACAAGTAAGTTTTACTATCATGATAAATGCGAATGGTTGATTTTACAAAATCTTTTACCCAATTAGATATTTATCATCTTTAAAATAATTAAAAGAATCAGGAAAACATCTATTAGTTTCACTACAACCTAAAACTTGGTTACCTATCGTCTTTGTTATTTATACTTACCCCTTCGTATCTAATAATTTCTAAATCATCAAAATAAACAGGTTCTTTTTCAGGATTATAAAGGTATATTGTCAATTCCATATTAACTAATTCAGATGATATAAAAAGTTTTTTACAAATCCTTTCCCATCCGTTGGAATCAGTTTCAATAACTTTATATTCATTATTATAGTAGTCCTTTGCCGAAGCAATTAATCCTCCTTTTGCTTTATTGCCTGCCTTTCTCCAAACACAAATAGAAAAACTTTCCCCATATTTTAAATCTTTACACCGAATTGTCATTCCATATTGCTTAGCTGCATCTAACTTGCAAGAATATTTTCCTGAATGCGCATATTCATCACTTTGTGTTACTCCAAATTCAAACAAGGTGTTTTCAGCTTCATTAATAAAATATTGCTTATCTTTTGTTACAGATTCTGCGTTACAAGTAAACTTATCTTTTATTTTATTTTGATGTGCATTAAAATTAGCCACATTGGTTTTTAGCTGAAAAATCAATACATTATTATAACGCCCGATTAAATTTTTGCAATAATATTGTAGATAAGGTTTTTTATATAACTCCCCAATGCCATTTATAACTAAATATTTTGCTCCTTTATTTATTGAAGCTTGAATGCCTATACTATCGTGATTATAAGGTGTTGGAGTACCTTTGTTAAAATGAGCATCTATATATTCCGTCCACCCTTTTTGGTTCATTAAATATAAAGAAGCGTGACTGCCATCGGGAATAGATATAATTGTATCGTTGGGAGTTAAACCTATTTGTCTTAAATAAGGTGTAATAGAATATAAGTCTTTGTTCTGTGGATAATCATTCATCCAACTATTATATCGCTCGTTCATTTTTGCTTGTGCATAATAAATATTAAAAAGTAAAAAAAACAAGAAAACTATTTTAGAAATAAGGGAATTAAAAAATTTGAAATAGTGTCTTTTTAATACGTCAAATGCGCTAATAATAATAAGCACAGGTAAAATGTACATTTCAATGGTGTAATAATCATGGTCTGAAAATGTCCAAAATTGAAAAAGGATGTATACAATGGCTTCAATAAAAATAAAAAGTATGCCAAAAAGCAGAAATTTATTGTTCTTTTTAAAAGAGAAAATAACGAATATAAAACTGCATATTATAAATAATAAAACCGATTTATGAAAATATTGGTCTAACCACGCATCTTTAATATGCGTTGCGATTTCTTTTATTTCTTCTTTAGTTAAATCCCAAATTGGAAATATAGTAGTTGAAAAATAAGAACAGTCGTGTTTGTGGTTATAATAATTTGCGTATTTTAACCAGAGCCCAATTACAATAAATATTAATAGAATGGGGGTAATAAAACGAACAGGTTGTTTAAATAATTTTGTATTTTCTTTAAATTCATTGAGATTAAACAATTCTAACAAGCATATACAGGTTATAGCTATAAGACTAAACAATGCTGTTACTTTAAATGCTGCCGCAAGAAAAAAACAAACTATAGATATGTAAAACCACTTTGGGATACTTTCAAAAAGAAATCTAATAAAAAAATACCAAGCTATTATTGAAAAGGCTAGGGCAGATGAATTTGTAAGAAAATTATTTCCATAAAAAACGAGTACAGGCGATGTAAAAAATAAAAGTGTGATAGAAATTGCCCAAAAGGTATCTTTCAAAACATACTGTAAAAGCCTGTATAGAAAAAACAGTCCGGTAAAAAATATGAGTGTATTAAAAATCCTGTATATATAATCATGATGCCCAAATATTTTATATAAACAAGCTACTGAATAATATAAAATAGGAATCTCACTTGTGCAGCATTTTCCAGTAGTGCCGCCATCAGAAGTAAGGTTATTTGTTTCAGGATGAAAAAAGTGCATCCCATCCTGATAATAATTTAAGGCGATTGAAGCGCAATCTGATTGCCTCCATTTATGGATAGATTGAGGTTTTTTAAAGACTATTTCTTGATATTTATAAAAAAAAGAAATAATTATAAGGAGTATAACAAATAGAAACGAAGGAAAAGTTTTTTTCATTATAGTTTAACAAACTGATAGGATTGTAAATTAAATTGCACCATTTAGATGCCTATTCCAAGGCTTTTAGTTTCAATTTGTTTTCAAATATAATAGAAATTTGTTATATAAATGGGGCTTTAGTGTTAAAGGCTGTATTCCATTTCTAATAAAGAACGTTTTCTTGTCTAGTATTGCTTTTGTATATAATAGAGATTGTTCTTGATTATTATTTAATTGCAAAAACAATTTTTCGATTTACTATTTTCATCATAATATTATACCTTAATTATAATACATACCAAACTAATTGGAATGAGTTTAATAAAAAATAAAATAAAAAACGACTTAGAATTTCAAGCGGATTATGAAAACTTCCTGTATTCATCATTATTAGATAATGAAAAGGATGTTTTAAACAAAATACTTGCGCTATTACAGGCCTCTTTTAAGGAAGTGTTTGTAGAGGGTTTGGATTTGTTTACGGAAATGAATGATTCCATAGAGGTAGATGTTTTAAAGATGCCTCAATCTAAAATTATGCAAAGGGCGCAGACTATTAACATTGAGAGTGATTCAGAACGTTATGCTCTAGTAGTTGAGTTTTCTAAGTTAACTTTTAAAATAAACTACATAATGGTTGAGTTTTTTATTCAGAAAAAAGAAATAAAGATGGCTATCATTATAAATGATTCGTTATTAAACACTATCGAAAAAATGGAATCCCGGTTTTTAGAGGATTTATCGCCGTACTACCAGTCCTACTTAAAAAAAACAAGCGAGCAGAAAGAAAAATTAGCTTTGATGCTAAATCAAAATACAAATTCAAACAGCATGTATACTATAAACACCGGAGATATTTTTCAGAACTTAAAATATGAATGGAAAAGATATGATAGAAATTTCATACAAGAACTTGAAATGACTATACATAACCTTTTGATGGAAAACGATATTGTTACGGCGCATTACCGTAAAGGAGAAAACGAAAATTATATTATTAATTATCGGGATATAAGGTATCCTAGGGCTCAGAAAGAAGCGGAAAATGAAAATAATTTTCCTATACCTGATTTCTTTTTAAGGTTCTACGAAACAGATAGTGATTACCCAAGCATTGTTAGTTATAATGAAAATTGTATTGTACCTAAAGACGACGATAGTTTTGTTAAGTTTTTTGCACTAAAGCTTTCTCTAACCGATGAAATGGAAATAAAAAACTTTCTTGAATATCAGTTAGAGGAAAATTTTAATAAAAATAAAAACGAGTACAAAGAATTTTTAGAACTCATACTGATAAAATATAAGGAGTTTTTAGTCAATGGTAAAACGGATGTAATTACCAATAAATACATTATGGAAAAATTGAGCGACACACAAAACGAAGAAATTAAGAACGTCCAAAAAGAAAAAAGCAACAGCCTCTCTCCTATAAAATGGACAAACAGCACCAACAAAAATGATTTTGTAAAGATTATTTATGCCTTACATGGAGCTAAACTGATAAATAACGGCGAAGGGGAAATAACAAAAATTGTTGAGCAGGCGGCTACTGCTTTTGGTGTTGAACTTAGTAAAAGTTGGCAATCAAACTTTTCTAAAAGCAAGAACGACCAAAATGCAGATTATGACCAGACCTCCGTTTTTGATAAGATGAAAACAGCATACCAAGATTACCTAAATAAGAATAGAAAAAACTAATACAAGTTGTATCCAAGTTTGATTTAAACCCCTTTTTTCCTACGTTTTTTTGTGGCTGAATATAAAACAAGCCACATGACAAAAGTAATAGTAACCACCCAAGACGAATTAGAAAACCTAATTCAAAACTCCGTCCGCAAAGCCTTAAATGAGCAATCCGATAAACCGGAAACGACCAAGACCGAGTTTTTAAATTTAAAAGAAGCCGCCAAATATTTAAACTTGGCTAATCAAACCATTTACGGTTTAACTTCTAAAAATGAAATCCCTTTTTTAAAAAGGGGTAAAAAACTTTATTTCAAAAAATCCGAGTTGGAAAACTGGATTAACGAAGGTAAACGTAAGTCTGTTGCGGAAATTAAAAAAGAGATAGAAGGAGGTAAACCATGATGAACCTTAGCAAAAACACAGGTTTACCCGACAATTCGGGTGATTTAAAAATTAAAAAACATTTGGTTTCCCTTTTTAAATCCGTTATGGATAAAACTTCGGTAAACCTGCCGATGTTGGACGTTTTAAATCAGATTAAAGGCGAATCTTTAAAATTAAAGATTGAGAAACTACGGTATACCCGCGCTAAGCCTGAAAAGGAGCTTTTAAAAAAGCAATTACCCTGCATAACAGTATCGGGCATCTTTAAAAACGGACATGCTGCAAAAGGTTTAAAAGAACATAGCGGTTTAATACAAATTGATTTTGATTCCGTTTTAAATATGGAAGATTTAAAAGAAAAAATCTATGGGGACATTTATACCTATGCCTGTTTTATAAGTCCATCGGGAACGGGATTAAAAGCAATCGTAAAAATAGTTCCTGAGTTTCACTTAGAAAGTTTTGAAGCCCTTGCAAAATACTATACCGTAAAATACGGTGCAACTATGGATGCAAAATGTAAAGATGTAGGGCGTTTAATGTATCTGAGTTATGATGAAAACCTTTATATAAATGAAAACGCTATGGTATTTGATGTAATAAAAAATAATGTTGAACAGGTGATAAACCAAATCGAAACCACACAAACCGACATTACAGCCAATTATGATAACTGGTTAAAGATTGGTTTTGCCTTTGCTGGGCAATTTGGCGAAGCAGGTCGGGCGTATTTTCATAGAGTAAGCAGGCTTAATGTAAAATACGAAAGCAATACTTGTGATAAACAATATGATAATTGTTTAACCAGTTCCGGTGAAGGCGTAACGATTAAAACATTTTTTCATTTAGCTAAAGAAGCGGGTTTAACAGGTTCAACAAGTTTAAAAAACAAACAAAGTGTAAATCAAAGCGTAAAGTTAAACGTAAAACAAAGCGTAAACTTGGGTTTACCTGCTGTAAACAATAACCATGCAATTGAACAGCCTGTAAATGAAACCTCTAAAATTTATATCGTAGAAGAATATTTAAAACAGCAGTATGATTTACGGTATAATGAAATTGCCGTAGATATAGAATGCAAAAATGAAAACAATAATAACTACGAACCAATAAATGAAAATAAAATTTACATTGATTTGCGCAGAAACAATATAAGTATCTCGCAATCCGATTTAGCCGCTTTACTTCGTTCCGGCAGACTACCCGTTTTTAATCCTTTTAAAGACTACTTTACTAACTTACCTAAGTGGGATGAAACAACCGACCATATCGCCAAGCTATGTAGCTACATTACAGCCAAAGACCAAAATAGGTTTAACACGCAATTAAAAAAAATGTTAGTGCGCTGTATCGCTTGTGGTTTTGGAGTTGCTTTTAATAAACACGCCTTTATATTAATGGGCGGGCAAAGCAGCGGTAAAACAAGTCTTTGCAGATGGCTTTGTCCCGATATTTTAAAACCCTACTATACCGAAAATTTAAGTGCAGATAATAAAGACAATTTAACGAGCCTTTGCCAAAACTTCATTATCAATTTAGATGAGTTGGCGGCATTAAGCAAGATGGATTTAAACGGATTAAAGAGTATGTTAAGCAGGGACTATGTAAAAGTGCGATTACCTTATGATAGAAAAGCGACCGTACATAAACGCAGAGCAAGTTTTTTTGGCTCTACAAACAAAGATGAATTTTTAAATGATGAAACGGGTTCGGTTAGATGGCTTTGTTTTGAGGTTTTAAGAATCAATTGGGATTATAAAAAGGACTTAAATATAGATTTGATTTGGGCGCAAGCCTTGTTTCTTTTTAATTCAGGTTTTAAATATGAGTTAACCGCCAAAGAAATTGAAGAAAACGAAAATGCCAATTCAAAGCATCAGTTAAGAAGTCCCGAATTAGAATATCTAACAGCTTATTTTGAGCCATCAGCAAAGGGACAACCTTTAGCCGAAGCTATGAACGCTACAGGCATTATAAACCGTTTAAGAGAAACTAATCTAACCTCTATGAACCTGAATGTAACAAGTATGGGTAAGGCATTAAAGATGGCAGGCTATAAACAAACATCAGAAAGAGTGGGAAATAACAAAATACCTGCCAAAGTATATTTTTTACGTTTTTATCCTACTACACTTACTACAAATGACTGAAAGCCCTGTAAATACTAATGTAGTAAGTGTAGTAACTATTAAAAAAAGAACCTACTACAAGTTACTACACATACTATATAGGGCTTGCAGCAATTTTTGTAGTAAGTAGTAAGTGTAGTAGGTACAAAACAAGATTTTATAAAAATAACACAAACACATAAAACAGCTAAAAAATGGAAACAGAAAACAACACAGAAACAGTAAGCGAGCATACCAGTCAAAACCCAAACAAGGTTACAGTCGGTTTTAAATGCCATCCTGAATTAAAAACAGCTCTTTTAAAAGAAGCTAAACAACTCGATATATCGCTTAGTGAATATACAGAAAGTATAGTCCTTAATCGGCAGGCAGTAAATAAAACTGAAAGCATAACAACTAATGATGAAATATTACAGTATCAAAAAACCATCGAGCAACTAAAACAACGATTAGCTTTTTATGAAAACAATCTTCTTTATGATTTATATAATGCACACAAAGACGAAGTAGTAAATTACATAAACAGCGAGGGCAAAACAGTCGAGCTAAAAATTAATGAATTAACCGATGTTTACACGATACTTATAAACTCATTTAAAATAAACAAACCATGATACAACAAACACAGTTTCCATTTCAGCAACAAGTAAATGGCAAGTCCTATTTAATAACAATCATTTTTACCGCGCTTCTTCTTTTAGTGCTGCTAACTCTATTAATGAAATTTAAAGAGAAAGAAAATGATAAGACAACAAAGCAGTTAAATCCTACTTAATAAATAAAGATAAATGTGTTGTACCTATGTTGTACCCGAATAAAATAAAAAGGCTTTCGATATACTCGAAAGCTTTTTTTATGTCTGTACTAATTATTAGTTGTTACTGCTCCGACTAATAAAAATTCGTTCATCCGATGTTTACACTATGTTTACACCCACAGAAACAAAAAAGCCTCTCAATTTCTTGAAAGGCTTGTATTTGTTGATGTGGGAACTACTGGGTTCGAACCAGTGACCCCCTGCTTGTAAGGCAGGTGCTCTGAACCAGCTGAGCTAAGCTCCCATTTTTAGAACGAGGGCGCAAATATAACGGTTTTTTTATACCGCAAAAAAAATAATTATATTTTTCAGTCACGTAACATATATTATCTTTGCACCCAAATTTAAAAAACCTGTTTTTATCATGTCAAAACAATCTGGTAAAATTGCCCAAGTAATCGGTCCTGTAGTGGATGTACGCTTTGATTTAGAAGGAGGAAAACTACCTAATATTCTAGATGCTCTTGAAATTGTTCGTGGAAATGGACAAAAACTTATTCTTGAAGTTCAACAACATATTGGTGAAGACACCGTGCGCACCATTGCAATGGATAGTACCGATGGCCTTTGCCGCGGCATGGAAGTTGCTTCTACAGGTGTTGGTATAACCATGCCAATAGGTGATAAAGTAAAAGGACGTTTATTTAACGTAGTTGGTGAAGCCATTGATGGAATCAACACGGTATCTAAAGATGGTGGAAACAGCATACACCGTTCTGCTCCTAAATACGAAGAGCTTTCTACAGCTACGGAGGTGTTATTTACCGGTATTAAGGTAATTGACTTAATTGAGCCATACGCAAAAGGTGGTAAAATTGGGTTGTTTGGTGGTGCAGGTGTGGGTAAAACGGTACTTATTATGGAGTTGGTAAACAACATTGCTAAAGCTTATGCAGGTTTATCTGTATTTGCCGGTGTTGGTGAGCGTACGCGTGAAGGAAATGATTTATTACGTGAGTTTATCGAATCTGACGTTATTAAATATGGTGATGAGTTTAAACACTCGATGGAAAAAGGTGGATGGGATTTATCTAAAGTAGATACTAAAGCCTTAGAAGAATCAAAAGCAACACTTGTTTTCGGACAAATGAATGAGCCTCCTGGAGCACGTGCTCGTGTGGCTTTATCAGGTTTAACAATGGCTGAATATTTCCGCGATGGAGATGGTACCGGACAAGGAAAAGATATTTTATTTTTCGTAGATAACATTTTCCGCTTTACACAAGCGGGTGCTGAGGTGTCTGCACTATTAGGTCGTATGCCAAGCGCAGTGGGTTACCAACCAACACTATCTACCGAGATGGGTTTAATGCAAGAACGCATTACATCTACAAAACGTGGTTCAATTACATCAGTTCAAGCGGTTTACGTGCCTGCTGATGACTTAACCGATCCGGCTCCGGCAACAACATTTGCCCACTTAGATGCTACAACTGTATTAAATCGTAAAATATCGGAGTTAGGAATTTATCCTGCGGTAGATCCTTTAGATTCTACTTCTCGTATTCTTGATGCTAAAATTATTGGCGAAGCGCATTACAGCTGTGCTCAACGTGTAAAAAACATTTTACAACGTTATAAAGAGTTACAAGATATCATTGCCATTCTTGGAATGGACGAGTTAAGCGAAGAAGATAAATTAGTGGTACACCGCGCTCGTCGTGTACAACGTTTCTTATCTCAACCTTTCCACGTAGCAGAACAATTTACTGGTTTAAAAGGAGTTTTAGTGCCAATTGAAGATACTATTAAAGGCTTTAACATGATTATGGATGGTAAAGTTGATGAGTATCCTGAAGCTGCCTTTAACTTAGTAGGTACTATTGAAGATGCTATTGAAAAAGGTAAAAAATTAATGGCTGAAACAAAATAAAATGCATTTAGAAATCATCACTCCCGATAAAAAATTATTTGAAGGCGAAGCTAAATCGCTTACTGTTCCAGGTTCTGAAGGCTCTTTAGGTGTATTAAACAATCACGCACCTATGATTGCCTCTTTGAAAAAAGGAAAAGTAAAAGTAATTACTGCTTCTGAAACAAAAAACTTTGACATAAAAGGTGGAGTAATTGAAGTACTTAAAAACAAAGTAGTTGTTTTAGCTGAGTAAACTAATTTTATAAAAAGTAAAAAGCCGTTTCAAATGAAACGGCTTTTTTTATACGTTAGTGTTTTCTTTCATTTTAGCAAAAATGCTTGTTTTGCCATAAAACATAGGCAGTAATTTTTTTCGAAGTTTTTTTGCGCCTTTTCTATGCACTCTTCCACTGCTTACCATTTTGTATATGATATAAATCATAAATACTAAAACTGATAGTGGGATTACAATTAATTTTACTTCCATCTCTAATCTGCTTTAACTTGTTAGTTAAAGTTAAGAAAAAATAAAATTCAATCCAAAAGAAAAACTACAATTATCAACAGATAAAAGTTAGCAGCAAATTATTCTACCCAGCTTTTATAATACTTGCCATCATCAATTTGCATGGCCGCATCACTAACTTTTAGGGGTCTAAATGTATCAACCATTACGGCAAGTTCTTGGGTTTCTTTTTGCCCTATGCTGCGCTCCATTGCCCCTGGTGCCGGTCCGTGAGGAATGCCTTTTGGGTGCAATGTTATATCACCTTGTTTAATGTTATTACGACTCATAAAATCGCCATCAACATAATACAAAACCTCATCGCTATCTATATTGCTATGGTTGTATGGCGCAGGGATAGAAAGCGGATGATAATCATACAAACGTGGACAGAATGAACAAACCACATATGCAGGTGTTTCAAAAGTTTGGTGCACCGGAGGTGGTTGGTGTACACGCCCGGTTATAGGCTCAAAATTGTGTATTGAAAATGCCCAAGGAAAATTATAGCCATCCCAACCAACCACATCAAAAGGGTGTGTAGCATAAACAACTTCGTGTATCATGCCCTCCTTTTTTATCTTGATTAAGAAATCCCCTTTTTCATCATGCGTTTCTAAATCTTGTGGCATTTTATAATCGCGTTCGCAAAAAGGTGAATGTTCAAGCATTTGTCCAGCCGAATTTTTATAGCGTTTAGGTGTATATATTGGATGAAAACTCTCTAAAAAAAGCAAGCGGTTATCTTCGGTTTCAAAATCAATTTGGTAAATCATTCCACGCGGAATAATTAAATAGTCTCCATATTCAAAGGGAATGTTCCCCATAAAAGTGCGCAAAGTGCCTTTGCCTTTGTGTATAAAAAGCATTTCGTCGGCATCGGCATTTTTATAAAAATACGTGCGTAAGCTTTTTTTAGGTGCCGCTAAGCCAAACCAAACATCACTATTAAAAAGCAATACTTTGCGGCTATCTAAAAAATCGTTTTCGGGTTTAATTTCAAAACCCTTTAGTAGCATGGCTTTAATATTTTTATCTACTGCCGCTTTAGGCGTAGCATCATAACTCTTTAAAATTTCTTTAACCTGGGTAGGGCGATGTGTATGATAAAGCAAAGACGAAAACCCATGAAAACCCTCGGTACCAAACAACTGCTCGTAATAATGATTGCCTTTGGGCGATTTGAATTGGGTGTGGCGTTTTTGTGGAAAACTGCCAAGTTTATGATATATAGGCATGACTGTTAAATTTAATACAAAGCTACTGAAAGTAGACAAACAACTCATAAAAAGCAATTAAAAAAAAGCTTAATTTAGTAGTCTAAAATTAGATTTTTTATGTGTGGAATTGTAGGATACATAGGAGAACGCCAAGCGTATCCCATTTTAATTAAAGGTTTGCATCGTTTAGAATATAGAGGCTATGATAGTGCCGGCGTTGCCATGATTGCAACTGATAAAAAACTAAATGTTTATAAATGCAAAGGCAAAGTATCGGATTTAGAAAAATTTGCCGAAGGAAAAGATAAATCGGGTAACATAGGCATTGGGCACACACGTTGGGCCACACACGGCGAGCCCAATGATGTAAACGCGCATCCGCATTATTCGCAAAGCGGAGACATTGTTTTATTACACAATGGCATTATTGAAAACTACGCATCTATAAAAGAAAACTTATTAAAACGCGGGCACACATTTAAAAGTCAAACTGATACTGAGGTGCTTGTTCATTTAATAGAAGAAATTAAGGAAAAAGACAATTTAAAATTAGGGCATGCTGTAATTGCCGCATTAAAACAAGTGGTTGGAGCTTATGCTATTGTGGTGTTAGATAAAAACAACCCTAACGAATTAATTGTTGCAAAAAAAGGTAGCCCATTGGTTATTGGTGTTGGTGACGGCGAATTTTTTGTTGCATCAGATGCTTCACCTATTATTGAGTATACCAAAAATGTAGTATACTTAGATGATGAACAAGTAGGCATTATTAAACGTAATGAAGAATTAAAAATACGTAATCTAAAAGATAAAGATGTTACGCCTTACGTACAAGAGCTTGAAATGGAACTTGAAGCCATTGAAAAAGGTGGCTATGAGCATTTTATGCTGAAAGAAATTTACGAGCAACCCCGTTCTATTAGAGACAGTATGCGTGGTAGGTTAAATGCCGATAAAGCCATTGTTCAGTTAGGCGGCATTGTTGATTATGAGCCAAAATTTTTAAAAGCAAAGCGTATTATTATTATTGCTTGCGGCACATCATGGCACGCAGGTTTAGTAGCCGAATATTTATTTGAAGAATATGCCCGTATACCTGTAGAAGTTGAGTACGCAAGTGAATTCCGTTACCGTAACCCGGTAATTTATGAAGATGATATTGTTATTGCCATTTCTCAATCAGGCGAAACAGCTGATACACTTGCAGCTATTGAGTTAGCAAAATCTAAAGGGGCAACCATTATTGGTGTTTGTAATGTAGTTGGCTCTTCTATTGCTCGTGCTACACATGCGGGTTCATATACACATGCCGGACCTGAAATTGGTGTAGCGTCTACCAAAGCATTTACGGCGCAGGTAACCGTACTTACTTTAATGGCTTTACATATTGCATACAAAAAAGGCACTATTGTTGAAAGTCGTTACAGACAATTGTTGTATGAGCTAGACACTATCCCTGAAAAAGTTGAACGTGTTCTTAAACTTGACGATAAAATAAAACACATTGCTGATATTTATAAAGATGCCCGCAATTTCTTATACTTAGGCAGAGGCTATTCTTTTCCGGTAGCTTTAGAAGGTGCTTTAAAACTGAAAGAAATATCATACATACATGCCGAAGGGTATCCTGCAGCGGAAATGAAACATGGTCCAATTGCTTTGATAGATGAGGAAATGCCTGTAGTTGTAATTGCTACTAAAGGCCCTAATTACGAAAAAGTAGTTAGCACTATACAGGAAATAAAAGCCCGTAAAGGCAAAATAATTGCCGTAGTAAACGAAGGTGATAAAGAGGTTAAAAAGGCAGCCGATTATACGATAGAAATTCCAGAAACCGATGAATCATTAGTACCGCTTGTTTCGGTGGTTCCCTTGCAATTATTATCCTATCATATAGCGGTAATGCGTGGTTGCAATGTAGACCAGCCCCGTAATTTGGCAAAATCGGTAACAGTAGAGTAATTTATGAGGCTTTTGGGTGAAATGTTAAATTTGCATTTTGCCGAAAAATAATATACCTTGCATTCTAATTCTATCTTTAAAGAATAGTTAAAATGAAAAAAACAATATTCACCTTCTGTTCAATTGCCACAGTTTGCTGTGCTATATTTTTTGCCTGTGCAAAAGATGATAACAGCATTACACACGTTACCTATGTAAGTCAGGCATCAGGCGGAACAGGCTCCAATCCAAATCCAAACGGAGCTCCTTCAAATTCGGGCTACGGTACAACTACTGCTACAACAGCAGCTACTACTACTTCCCAAACAACAACAACTACACCTCCATCTACTCTTACAATTAACGGAACCCCAACTACATTGACAGGTTTGGGTGCTCCTTTATCTGGTTATTATCAAGTAACTGCTAAACCTTCTACCGGAACTAATCCTCAACTAGCACTTGTTTTTGCAACACTTGCTGCTCCTCCTACCGGATCTTATAACGTAACTAATACTGCTCCAACTACCGGGCTATGCCAGTTTACTTTTACAGATGCAAGTGGTAATCCTGGTTCACCTTCTGCGGGTTCTGTTTCTGTAACTGCCGGTTCGCCTAATGCTTGTACATTTAGTAATCTTGTATGTACTTGTGGTGCTAATACATATACGCTTAGCGGTACAGTTAATTATTAAAAAAATTATATTCATTTAAAAAACCGCTTTTAGAAAATAAAGGCGGTTTTTTTATTTAGTAACATCCCGTAATTGTGTTAATTTTGCTTTCCCTTTTAAGAAATTATGAAAAGAACTAAAATAAACGCCATTTTATCAGATGATAGACATGATTACCAAGCCTGTGTAAAGGGTTGGGTGCGCACGTTTCGTAACAATCAATTTATTGCACTTAACGACGGGTCTACTATACATAATTTGCAACTAGTAGTTGACTTTACCAATACGGCCGAAGATATTTTAAAAAGAATTACTACGGGTGCTTGTATTAGCGCCGTTGGAAACATTATTTCATCGCAAGGTAAAGGGCAAAAATATGAGCTTAAAGTTACTTCGCTTGAAATATTGGGAGATAGCGATGCTGAACAGTATCCGTTACAACCCAAAAAACATAGCTTAGAATTTTTACGCGAAATTGCACATCTACGTTTTCGTACCAGCACATTTAGTGCCGTATTTAGAGTTAGAAACACGCTTGCCTATGCTGTACATAAATTCTTTCAAGAAAAAGGTTTTGTGTATTTGCACACACCTGTTATTACAGCCAGCGATGCTGAAGGTGCCGGACAAATGTTTCGTGTTACAACACTGGACATGAAAAACCCTCCTAAAACAGAAGCGGGCGAAATTGATTTTTCGGAAGATTTTTTTGGGAAGAGCACAAACCTAACCGTATCGGGTCAGTTAGAGGCTGAGTTAGCTGCTATGGCTTTGAGTGATGTTTATACATTTGGTCCAACCTTTCGTGCAGAGAATTCGAACACAGGTAGGCATTTAGCCGAGTTTTGGATGATAGAACCCGAAGTTGCTTTTAATGATTTAGATGATAACATGCAATTGGCTGAAGACATGCTTCAGTATGTGATTAAAGAAGCGCTTACTAAATGTGCCGATGATATTGCGTTTTTAAACGATAGACTTGCAGACGAAGAAAAACAAAAACCTCAGCAAGAGCGTTCGGAGATGGGCCTGTTAGATAAATTAAAGTTTTGTGTTGAAAATAATTTTGAACGCGTTACTTATACGCAAGCTTTTGAAATTCTAAGAGAAAGCAATCATAACAAAAAGAAAAAATTTACTTACCTGATTGATAAATGGGGTGCCGATTTACAAAGTGAACACGAACGTTACTTGGTAGAAAAGCATTTTAAAAAACCAGTTATTTTAACTGATTATCCTAAAGATATAAAAGCGTTTTATATGCGTCAGAATGATGATGGCAAAACTGTACGTGCCATGGATGTTTTGTTTCCAGGCATTGGCGAAATTATTGGAGGCTCGCAACGTGAAGAGCGTTACGATAAACTTTTAGAGCGCATGAAAGACATGCATATACCTGCCGAAGAAATGTATTGGTATTTGGATACCCGTAAATTTGGTGCTTGTCCACATGCAGGGTTTGGCTTAGGCTTTGAGCGTTTGGTGTTATTTGTTACAGGCATGAGCAACATACGCGATGTAATTGCCTTTGCACGCACACCAAAAAATTGTGAGTTTTAAAAACTCATTTTTTCATTTCGTCTCTCAGTTTTTTAGGAAGGCTATCCGCAACTAATTGATAAGATTCATCTATCCACAGTTTTAAAAGTTTTGTATTTGATCCGCTTTCGCAAACAATGGTGTTCCAATGTTTTTTATTCATGTGGTAACCGGGTAGCACATAGTTATACTGTTCGCGTAATTCAATAGCTTTTTCGGGGTCGCACTTAACATTAAAACGTAAAGGGCGTTCGCTTATGCCCGATAAAAGAAAAGCCTTGCCCATAACTTTAAATACTAAAGTTTCTTCGCCAAAGGGAAATGTTTCTTCTACAAAGGGTTTTGCAATGCAATAATCTCTAAGCTCTTCAATATTCATATAACAAATATAATTAGTTAGCTTATTGTTTAAAAAACAAAATCAATTAAAATAATAAACGCCACACAGGTTGTAATTTTGCAAAGATGAGTCAAATGCTTTAGCATTGGGCGAAATAAAAAGAAATAAATACAATGAGTCAATTTGAAAGAAATAGTGCGGTACTTCAAAAATACATTCCGGAACCTGCCGTTGCTATTATTGCGAGATGGATTATAGAGTATGATTTTAAACTAAAAATTAAACGTGAACGAAATACAAAACTAGGCGATTATCGCTCCCCTTCTGCCGGTCAAAATCACACCATTACTATCAATTACAATTTAAACAAATACGCTTTTTTAATTACACTGGTGCATGAGGTAGCGCATTTGGTAACATTTACAAAACATAAAGATGCTGTTAACCCACATGGTGAAGAATGGAAGCAAAATTATAAGTTGCTGATGAGGCATTTTTTGAATGCAGATTATTTTCCCACTGATGTGTTACTTGCTTTACAAAAGCATTTAATTAGTCCGGCGGCGTCAAGCTGTAGCGACTCACATTTACTACGTATTTTAAAAAGATATGACGACAAAAACGACGGGAAAATTTTTATAGAAACATTGCCTCACAAAACTGTTTTTAAGTATAATGGCGAACGTTTTTTTGAAAAAGGTGAACGCATTAGAACCCGCTTTCGTTGTAAAGAAATTGCTACCGGAAGCATTTATTTATTTCATGCACTTGCCGAGGTAGAATTGATACAAAGCGAACAAAATCATTTAACATAAATTTACCGCAATAAATAGTGTGCCATCAAATAATACTATAATTTTGATAGAGATACTTTTTCAAACCAAAAAATAAAAATCATGTCAGAACGCAGAGACTTTCTAAAAAAATCAGCCTTACTATCATTAGGAACACTTGCAACTTCAATTGTTTCAGCTAAAAAATTAGATGCAATTGAAAATATAAGCAACGAACATTTTTTATTAGAAGAATATACTTTACCTGCCCTGCCCTATGCTTATGACGCTTTAGAGCCTTTTATTGATAAGCAAACGATGGAGTTGCACCATGATAAACACCATCAAGCATATGTAACTAATTTGAATAAAGCTTTGCAAACTACTAAGCATCCCGCTGCAAATTCGTTAGAAGAAATTTTCAAAAACATGGCATCTTTTGATACTGCAGTGCGTAACAATGGTGGCGGGCATTATAACCACTCTTTATTTTGGACGTTGATGCGCGAGAATAAAGATGCTAAACCAAACAACCCTGACGGGAAAGTTGCTGATGCAATTACCGCTTCGTTTGGAACTATAGATGAATTTAAAAAACAATTTAATGATGCAGGGGCTAAACGTTTTGGTAGTGGATGGGCTTGGTTAATAGTTGAAAACAAAAAATTAAAAGTTACCAGTACACCTAATCAGGATAATCCTTTAATGTCTATAAGCGAAGTTAAAGGAACACCTATTTTAGCATTGGATGTTTGGGAGCATGCGTATTATTTAAAATACCAAAACAAGCGCGCTGATTATATGAATGCTTGGTGGAACGTGGTAAACTGGACAAAAGTAAACGAACTTTTTGCTAAAGCTGAATAGCGGTTTTCTTTCTTTGTGAAAAAATTTCTTCCTTTCATTTTATGGACAGCCCTAATTTTTGGCTTATGTAGCATGCCTGGCAAAGCCATACCAAAAATTAATTGGTTAGAGCTTTTATCGTTTGATAAGTTTGTACATGCCAGCATTTTTTTTGTAGAACAAATTTTATTAATGCGTGTACTAATTTCTCTTAGCGATGCAACATTTTTAAAGAAAAACTATAAATGGATTTCTGTTTTGTTTTGTGTTAGCTACGGTGGAAGTTTAGAACTCATGCAATATTATGTTTTTTCGGAACGGAGTGGCGATGTGCTTGATTTTGTTGCTAACTCAACAGGCTGTATAGCTGGATTATTTTTATTTAATCCCTTGGCTAAAAAAATAAAATGGTTGGCGTAAATTATTGGTTTAAGTAAACCGTTTTTGTGTTTGATTGACCTTCATCAAATCTAACAATTCCGGTGCCTAAACAATATTTGTACTTAGGGTTAGATAAGGTAGAATCGCAATTAGGTGCTGTTGCTTTAATATCTAAAATGCAAGGATTTTTAATAGTAAAACTTACTTGTCCGGTTGCATCAGTTGTACCATTTACAACTAAATCTCCTTGATAGGTTCTTCCATTATAAACAACGTTAGCATATAAATGTACAGCAATGCCTGCCTGAGTATGTGCACCTATGCTATCCATCACAGTAATTGTGGCTTTGCATGGCTGAGGACCCTTGCAAGAACTGCCTTGAAAAACTAAAGCTCCAATAAAGGCAATCAATATAAATGAATAAATTTTCTTCATATTTGCGTCTGTTTCAAACAAAGTTATGAAAAAATTAGTAAAAATGAAAAAATTTACCTTTTTAATGGCTTTTATCCTTATTTTTTTGGGTAAAGCATTTTCTCAAAACACTTTAAATCAAGAAGATACGAGCAATACAGCTCTTGTCCTTATTAAAACCCAGTACGGAGGCATAAAAATACGCCTTAGCAATGAGACTCCTTTGCACCGTGATAATTTTATAAAACTGGTTCAGCAACACTTTTACGACAGTTTGCTTTTTCATAGAATAATAAAGGGGTTTATGATACAAGGCGGAGACCCTTACTCTAAACACGCAAAACGATTTGTGGTGTTAGGTGATAGCGATAATAAATATACTATTCCGGCAGAAATTACCCCTAACCTGTTTCATAAACGAGGGATGCTTTGCGCTGCAAGAGATGGTGATGATGTTAACCCAAAACATGCCTCATCGGGTTGTCAGTTTTATATTACACAAGGGCGAGGGCCTTTGTCTGACAAGGATTTACTATTGTACGAATATCGCATAAACAAAAAATTACGCACACATTTAAAAGATAGTATACTACAAACACCTGAATACAAAACTGTTTCGGAGAAGTATCAATATTATAAGAAAAATAAAATAACCGATAGTTTGATGCTATTGGAAAAAACATTGGACGAAAAAATTAACCCTGTTTATATTATAACACCCCATTACACATTTACGCCCGCACAAATTCAGGCATATAAAAAAGTGGGTGGAACGCCTCATTTAGATGGCAACTACACTGTTTTTGGTGAGGTTGTAGAAGGCATGAAAGTGGTTGATAAAATTGCAGAAGATGAAACTGACTCACATGACCGACCCTTATACGATATTAGAATGGAAATTATTTTACTGAGAAACTATCAATAATCTTACAGCTAAAATTGCTTATATTTATATTTAATTACAACCCAATGAAACAGACTTGCAACATACTTTTATTTATTTGCTTTTTATTTGGCGGTAACATGCTTATTAAAGGGCAAACCGTTGACTCTGCCCAATATAAAAAAGTATATACAAATTTTACGGAAGCTTTAAAGGAGCCAACGAAAGTTTATAGACTTAACTTAAGTACTATGCCACTTGATAGTTTTCCGGTTGATTTATCTAAATTTAAAAACCTGCAATATTTATGTGTAAGTAACGACCAGATAGAATTTATACCCAGAGAGATTGAACATTTGCAAAACCTGCGTGGCTTACAATTGGTAGGGGCTAACCTTAAAACATTACCACCTGAATTTGCCGAACTAAAAAACTTAGAAGAGATTTATTTAAATGTAAATAAGAAAACTGATTTTACACAAAACGTAAATGTATTAAGCACTATACCGAAATTAACCATACTGCATTTAGAAAATGGTGAGTTGATGGAACTACCCGGCAACTTTAGTATACTAACTCATTTAGAAAAATTATACCTGAACGATAATAAACTAACCGATGTACCCGAACAGGTTAACGGGCTTAAGAATTTAAAATATTTAGACATGCAGCACAATAAAGTGTCGCCTATAAAAATGAGCAACTACCAAAACTTTGGTTTAAGGGTGAAGTTTTAGTTTTATTCTATTACCAATTTTTGCTTCTCAATTGTATCGCCAATTTTAGCTCGTATAAAATAAATTCCACTAGTATATTTACTTATATCAAGCATAAACTCTTGGGCAACTATATTTTTTGTTTCAAATACTAATCTACCCTGCATGTCTATTATTTGCACGTATTCTGCTTTATCATATAATGATAGGGTAACCTGCCCACTTGCTGGGTTTGGATATACTACAAAATTTTCTGTTGTTTGGTTTTGTGTAGCAATGCCTTCTGCCTCTCTACAACAACCAGGGCAAGGGTTTTTTACAGCAGTTACTTGTACTGTAGAAGTTGATGATGTACAACCCGAATAACCTACTGTTAAAGTATAGATTATAGATTGACTTGTCATAGTAGTAGTATAAGAAGAGGTTGCTGTTACTGAATTAGTAGGGCTTAAATTAGTGCCTGGTGACCATGTATAAGACATACCACTAATAGCAGGAGGAGTACCAATTGTTGCGCTTGGCCATCCGGTGCAAGTTTGAGTATATGTTTGATTAGGGCCTGCATTTGCCGGAGGTTGGATTTGGAAAACTGTACCACTACCCGTTGCCCACACACCATCGCCACAAACAGCACTAGAACCAACATTAAACCATATTGTATAATATGTGTTACAAGTTAAGGTAGAAGTATTAGGGAAAGGAAATGTATAGCCACTTGCTTGAATAGGAGCATAGCCATTATCCCATGAGTAACTGGGTGTAATTGTACCTCCGGTTGCAGTACATTGTTTTATGCTCATATAATAATAATCGATAGGGAAATTTGCTGTATAAGTGCCTACAGCAGTTATGTTGCTGCCAGGGATTGCAGTAATATTTGAAAGGCTTGCTGTTAAAGTAGGTGTTAATGTTGTTACCTGTACGGTAGATGTATTTGTAGCGCAGCCACTACCATAAACGTTTAGTGTGTAAACTGCAGCTACACTTGTATTATTATACGAAGTGTTTGGTTGTGCCAAGGTAGCATTATTTAAATCGTCAGGATGATACCAAAAATAAGTAAGTCCGCTTATGGCAGGAGTGCCTAACTGTACTGTAGCACAAACACTACTTTCGCCAGCAGTATAGACATTTACATTAGGGCCCGCATTGGCAGGGCAGTTAATTGTTATTTCACGAATGCGAGAATTTCCTTCATCAGCAATATATAAGTTACCTGCACTATTAAAAACTACTCCGGTTGGTTCATATAATTCTGATGCTGTTGCGGCAGCACCATCTCCACTATATCCTGCTGTTCCATTTCCAGCAAAGGTGCTTATAACTCCTAATGTATTAATCTTTCGTATCCGGCTATTATATTGATCAGCAATATATAAATTACCAACTGCATCACAAGCTAGTCCTCTTGGATTATCTAGTTCTGCCGCAGTTGCCTGTCCTCCGTCTCCACTATTACCTAATACACCATTACCTGCAAAAGTGCTTATGGTACCGCTTGTGTTTACTTTCCGAATGCGTTGATTACCAGTATCTGCAATATATAAATTACCTGCCGCATCTAAAATTACTCCATAAGGGCTATCTATTTTTGCGGCAGTTGCTTGCCCTCCATCTCCACTAAAACCTCCTGTTCCGTTACCAGCTACCGTACTTATAATTCCTGTGCTTATTATTATTTTACGAATTCGAAAATTAGCATAATCAGCAATATATAAATTACCTGCCGCATCAAATGTTATTCCAGTCGGACCCCATAATTCGGCCGCAGTTGCCTGTCCTCCATCTCCACTAAAGCCTGCGGTTCCATTTCCCGCAACGGTGCTTATAACCCCTGAAGTATTTACTTTCCGTATATAGTTATCGTGTACGTCGGCAATATATAAGTTGCCCGATACATCAAGGGCCATTCCAGAAGGACTATATAATTCTGCCACAGTTGCCTGTCCTCCATTACCACTGGAACCAGCTGTCCCATTTCCAGCAAAGGTGTTTATAATACCAGTAGTGCTAACTTTTCGTACGCGATGACTAGCCTGATCAGAAATATATAAATTATCTTGTGCATCTATTGTGACACCCCAGGGTAAAAATAATTCCGCAGCGGTAGCTTGTCCCCCATCTCCACTATACCCCGATGTTGCATCTCCAGCAACAGTGTATATATATTGTGCATTTACATTTAAGCAAAATGTACTGGCTAAAATAAGTAAGGCTTTTTTCATGGGGTTATTATAAATATTATATAGCAAATATAAATAAAGTTGGATTATAACCTAACTTATTTTGAAAGAAAAGTAAAGTCTTTAGTAGTCTTAAATGGCTACAAAGCAAAATAAAATACAACTTTATTATAGTGGAGTTGGTAGTCTTATAAAAAAATACCGTAAGGATAAAAAACTCACTTTGGAGCAACTTGGTTTTGAAGTAGGCTTAAATAAATCTGATATACATAATATTGAAAAAGGAAAAAACATTACAATTCTTACACTATTAAAAATAGCTTTGGTTTTAGAAAAAGACGTTGCGGCTTTTTTTGATTTCAAAAACCCAATTAAACAAGAAGACTTAGATAGTTTAATAAAATAAAACCGTTTTTAATTTTTATCACGGCCCATAAGCCCCCATACTTGGTTTAGGGTTATTAAAAAGAAGGTTATTAATGTCGCTAAAATAACCGCCATTAGCAGACGAAATACCTGCTTCGTATGGAGGAGAGGTAGTTGTTATACTAAAATCGTACGTGCCTTTATCATTATAAATTATAGTTTGACTTATCTGACAAGTATAGGTTGGTGGCGTATTATAACTTAAGCTACCTGTTTTTAAAGCGCAATGGTCAAATTTTAAATGTTCCTTGCCAAGTGCCGTTCCGGCAATAGTATCAAACTGAAATTCTTCGGCCATGCTGCCATCTAAAATACAATTGCCAAAATATAAGGTATCAAATGCATTTAGCTGATTCCCATTAAAATAATTATTAAAAAGAAAAGAAGGAGTTGTACGTGCATTAGATGCCTGGCTGTTGTTGCTTTGGTTCCAATAATTGGCAAAGGTACATTGGTAAAAAGTATAATTGCCTCCATAATCAAATTCTAAAATATGCTGCCCGCAATTAACTACTACATTATCTCCACCTGTTATGTTATAAAAATGCCCTAAAATGCCCGCATAAGAACAGTTTTGTATAATAGTGTGATTTATATTAAGCCTATTAGATATCCCTAAACCCTCATTACCAGTAGGTAATCCATCAAAAACAGCATAACCAGCATGTACGCCTATATATCCGTTTTTTATAACAGCATAGCTAATTATATTGTTTGTGCTACCTTCATTAATCCAAATTCTATCCCATTGCCCGGGCACATCTTTATATTCTTGTTCTAACCTATCTCCCTGAAAAGTAACCAAATTTGTTGGGGAGCCTCCAACACCTACATTAATAGAGCCATAACGATATACCCATATACCTCCACTATTATGTAAATATATTTTCGCCCCTGCTTGAATTGTTAATGTACAAGCAGAATCTACAACAGCGTATCCATATATTAAATGAGGTTTATCGTTTTTCCATACAGCACCGCAGGGTTCCACTTCATAGTAAAGCGCTGAAGTGTTATTAAAAATAATTTTTTGATTGGGCATGTGGTAGTAGGCATTTTGCCCAAAAGCAATTAAATCGAAATGCTGCTCGTTGCCATTTAAATCAAACAAAATAGAATCGCGATAAATAAACGGATTGAGTTGGTTGTTTGGGTCTATAGTTACTTCTACAAAAATGTACATGCTATCCTGCGCGGCAATTTCAATATTGCTGAATGATTTTCCGGGAACACCATCTACATTTAAACGATAGAAAGAGGCATTACCTCTAGCCAATCGAATGGAAGAAATATTTACCTTGCCATTATTGCGGTTATGAACCCTAAACAATTTGGTAGTTGAGCCAATATTGGTAAAAACAGTATCAAACAAAATAGAATCTTGAGAAAAAGTTAGCTTGGCATTAGGGCTTGTTATTACTTTATCTTTTTTACAGGAAATAAAAAAGCTGAAAAACAGAATAAGAGCCGATATATAAAATAGTTTTTTCAAGTGGTAGAATGAGGTAACGAAAATACTTGTTTTTTATTTTACAAGACTACGTTTTTTAGTCTATTTAAAAATTAAAAGCTGCAAATTGTCTTGCAAGCTGCCGTTACCATATATTTTCACCAAATACATGCCGGCAGTAAAATCCATACAATTAATTTGCTGTGATGTAGTGGTAATGTTTTCTTCTTTTAAAATTCTACCCTGCATGTCGCAAATTTGCACAAAACTATTTTCTGCTAAATTATCTGTGGCAATAGTAAACATCCCCGTGGTTGGGTTTGGGTATATATTATGCGTTTTGTTTTGCAAGGTTTGCACAGAAGTAGTTTGGGTTTGATTACCAAAAAAGAAAATTAAAATATCTTTCATTGCAGTATCGCGCATAGTGGAAGGGTAAATAGTTTCAAAAGGATAAGCCATATAAACCATTTTACCGATTTTTGTGCCCCCGGTAAAAACACCCGCATAATGCAAACAAGCATAATCTGTATTAGAGGTTGCGTAGTGCAAATCAGGTGATGAGCCATTTATAGTAGCAATAACATCGGGATAAGCTACGTTATAAGTGCCATGCGTTCCGTTATCAAAATTAATGGTATCGTTACTTCTATAAATTGATGTTGAAATTGTTTGTGCAAAGCTGGAATAATAAGTCCCACTTGTGTTGTTTGGTGCATCGGCAACATAACTTGCCTTTAAATAATTATTGTAAAATTGTTTATCGGCGGCGGTGCCACTATGGTCTAAATCCCATCCAATTTCACTACCCGATGTAAATAAATAACCGCCTTGTTTTAGATAATTGCTTACGTAGGTTTGTTCGTGTGGGCTAAAGGTTGTATCGGCCGTGCTTTCTTCACCCAAAATCCAATCTACCACACGATAATTAGCTAGTGATACTGTATTATCTGTAATTGCTTCATTAGTGCAAGACTCTACATATTTATTATTGTTAAAGAAAGAATTACCATGTTGTATGGTAAAATTATAGGTGTTACCTGTAATGGCTCTGTCAAAACCGTTAACCAACAAAGTGCTATCAGAATGATTGGTTGGAACTGCCGTTAAAACTTCTGATACGGCTGACGTAACGGCATTAATAGAATCGTAGGCCGAAATTTTTACAAAATATATTTGATTAATGGTTAAACCCGTTAACACTAAGTTATTTTTAGAGAGTTGAATAGGTGCATTAAATGTTGTTCCATTTGTACTTTCATAAACATTATAATGCGTTACACTTGGGTCGTTTTTTACCATCAGTTTTAATGAAGTAGAACTATTTTTTAATACTGCGAACGATTTTGGTGTGTTTATGCTTATTCCGTAAGGATACCAAGGCTGCGAAATAACACCCTCATCACTCAATATAGGGTTTAATGTAGAAGATTCTAAAACAGCCTGAATGGTTGTTGGAGTTGATCCATTAAGCATGCAAGTGTTTTGCACCAATCGTATACCATGACTATAATCCATATAGGTATCGGCATGCACGTTGGTCATGGGTTGTATGTAGGTTCCGTTTTGATAGTACCAACCAAAAATAATTACACGGTTTGCCGTAGTATAAATCATATTGGATATAATAACATCTTTTTTATCGCCACTGGTTAAGCTGCCCAATGGGTTTGAAAAAGTAGCACGTTGTTGCCCTACTATTGAATCATGGTGTGCAAAGTAAGGCACTGTACTCATTTGTGAACCCGCTGATAACGGTTGTGGGGCTAATTTTACGGTTGCAGCAGCCCAAATATCACCTACCATTTTACGGGTTGGCAAAGTTGTACCTGTAAGTGCGCCTATTTTAGTAGCCAGCATGGGGCTCATAGGCATTAAAAAATAATCAGTATCGCAACCAATGGCCAAATAATCAGGAGCTACATAATACGTAACACTTTGTGTAACAGAACTAACGGTGGCTGTTGAGGTAACTGCTACTAAGGTGCGGTAAAAATTGGGTACGTTACCCGCCGAAACCTGAGCATAAATCATATTCTCACGGTTAGTTAAGCTAAGTGTAGAAGATGCTATGGTTGCCTCAAACTGACTACCGCTAAGGGCATTAGTTTGACGAGTTGGCAAGTTTAATGTTTGAGAAAACAGAGTTACATATCCAAAAAAAAGAATAAAAGATAAGAGTTTCCGCATGTTATTATTTTAAGCTAAGATACGGTTTACAGCGTTAACAGCAACTTGTTTAAAAGTTAAAAATAAGGGTTAAAAACAAAGCCGCTAATTTTTTAAAATTGAGGGTTATTATGCACTATAAAAAAATCATAGCCGTTGCTGTTCTGTTTTTTCTGCTTATGCTTTCGCTTTTTTCCTGCGGGGGCAAAAAGAATGAAAATAGCGAGAAGAAAATATTTCATTATAACGAGCTTGCAGGCATTAGTTCATTAGACCCCGCAGCATCAAGAAATACCGAAAATATTTGGGCAGTGAACCAACTATTTAATGGCTTAGTGCAAATGGATGATAGACTAAACATTGAGCCTTGCATTGCTAAAAGTTGGGAAATTTCGGAAGATGGGAAAATTTATACTTTTCATTTGCGGAAGGATGTGTTTTTTCACGACCATAAATTATTTAAAGATGGAAAAGGCAGAAAAGTAACAGCAGCCGATTTTGTTTTTAGTTTTAGCCGACTGTTCGACCCAAAGGTTTCAAGTGCCTTATCTTTATTAGATAACATTGATAGAATACAAAAAGGTGGATTTGAATCTACAAACGATAGCACCTTTGTTATTTATTTGAGAGAAAATTTTAGTCCGTTTTTAGGGATACTGACTATGAAATATTTTTCGGTGGTTCCGCAAGAAATTGTAAACAACTATAAAGAAGATTTTCGTAAAAACCCCGTTGGTACAGGTCCTTTCAGCTTTAAAATGTGGGAAGAAGGCACACAGCTAACAATGGTTAAAAACCCAAACTACTTTGAAAAAGATGCTAATAACAATCCACTACCCTATTTAGATGCGGTATCTATTTCATTTATAAAAGATAAGGAAACTTCTTTCATGCAATTTATGAAAGGTGATTTGGATATGATATCGGGCATGGATGCTTTTAACCCAAGCGAGGTGCTTGATGATAAAGGGAAATTAAAACCTTTTTATAAAAAGAAATTTGTGCTACAAACACAACCCTATTTGAAAACAGATTATTTAGGTTTTTTAATTGATGAAAAAGAAAGTTCGGTAAAAAATAGCCCAACTACAAACCGTGCTGTGCGAAGAGCAATAAATTACGCCATTGATAGAGAAAAAATCATCAAGTATTTTCATAAAAACTTAGGCATTCCGGCAACTGCTGGTTTTATACCGGCCGCTTTACCATCCTATAATCCAAACAAGGTAAAAGGGTTTAACTACAATCCGGATAAAGCACGTGAGTTATTATTAGAAGCCGGTTACCCCGGCGGAAAAAAATTACCGGAGATATACTTATTCAGCACCGAAACCTATACAGATATGTTTGAATTCATACAATCTGAATTGGCTGAAAGCGGCATTAAAATTAAAATAATGGTTGAAAAACCATCTGTGTTAACACAAGCCATTGCTAATAACGAAATTCCTTTTTTCCGAAAATCGTGGGTAGGCGATTATCCGGATGAGGAAAATTTTATGAGTTTATTTTATTCTAAGAATTTTTCGCCAAAAGGATTTAACTACACACATTATAGCAACCCTATATTTGATAAATGCTATGAGCAGGCACGTAATTGTTTAAACGATTCTATTAAAATATCGCTGTATCAAAAAATGGATCAGATGTTGATAGACGATGCACCTATTGTGCCTTTATATTATGATGAAGTGGTTAGATTGGTTAGTCAGAAGATTAATAATTTAAACACTAACCCCATGAACCTGTTAAACCTAAAACAGGTAAAGAAAAATTAAGCAATTTCTTTTTTCAGTCTTGCTTTAACGATTGCGTTTAATAAAATTACTACTAAAATTATAGATGCACCCGTATAGAAAAAACCTGTCATATGCTCTGTTTCGGGCCATATTATAATAGCAAAAATAATTCCGTAAACGGTTTCTAAATTTAGCGTAAGTGCAACTGTAAACGGACTTAATTTTTTAAGCAAGTTGGTGCTTGCTACAAAAGGAAATGCTGTACCAACAACTGATAGGATAGCGAGAAAAAAGAAATCGGAAGAAGAAATAACAAAAAACTCTTTACTGAATTCTCCCGTAAAAAAAAGATAGCCTGTTAAGCAAATTAAGCCCCCACTTAACTCGTAAAACGTAATTACTTCAGAAGTGGTATCACGCACTAATAAACCATTCCACACCGTAAATAAAGAGGAAGTAAGTGCTGCCAACATACCAAAAATAAAGCCCCAGTAATATTGTATCTCCACCGAAAATATCATAGCAATGGCGCAAATAATTAGCACACCAAATAACATTTCGTACCAAACTATTTTTCGTTTATAAAAAATGGGTTCAATAATAGAAGTAAATAATGCCCCTGTAGAAAAAGCCACCAGCGTAACAGATACATTAGAAACTTTAATGGCATTGTAAAAACAAAACCAATGGAATGCAATTACTGCCCCAATGGAAAATAGTATCAGGAATTTTTTCTTGGTTACCCGTAAATTGGTTTTTTGCGAAGAGAAATAAATAATAAGCGCTACCAGTGTAATTAAAATACGAAACCAAACCAACTGAAATGCTTGTACTGATATACTTTTACCAAGTATAGGACTCCAGCCCCAAATAAAAACGATTAGATGTAAGAGTAAATGATGTTTGCTGATGTTCTTTGGAATCACGTTGGCGAAATTAATGTAATTTTGAAAACATAATGTCACAAGAATTTATTTATCTGGATTATAACGCTACAACCCCCGTTGATGAACGGGTGATGCAGGAAATGCTACCTTATTTTACCACCCATTTTGGTAATGCAGCTAGTAAAACTCATGCATTGGGTTGGCAGGCTGAAGCCTCTGTAGATAAAGCCAGAAAACAAATTGCCTCCTTTATTAATTGCGAGGAAGGAGAATTGGTTTTTACATCAGGTTCAACCGAAAGTTGTAACCTGGCCATTAAAGGAGTATTTGAGAAATATAAAACAAAGGGCAACCATATTATTACGGTTGCTACCGAACATAAAGCGGTTTTAGATACTTGTGCCGCACTTGAAAAACAAGGCGCCACAATCACTTATCTTTCCGTATCGCCTGAAGGGCTGATTGATTTAGATGAATTAAAAAATAGTATAACAGATAAAACCATTTTGGTTTGTGTTATGTTGGCTAATAATGAAACAGGTGTTATACAACCTATAGAACAAATTGCAGAAATAGTACATGCTCATAAATCTATTTTATTTTGTGATGCTACACAAGCTGCCGGAAAAATGATGCTTGATGTAAATGAATTGGGTGTTGATTTACTTTGCCTATCTGCACACAAATTTTACGGGCCAAAAGGCATAGGTGCTTTATATGTTAGAAGAAAAAATCCGCGTGTTGTTTTGCAAGCACAAATAGATGGTGGCGGGCATGAACATGGCTTACGCTCGGGCACACTAAATGTACCTGCCATTGTTGGTTTTGGAAAAGCTTGTGAGATTGCTCAAAGTGAAATTTGGGATAACAACACCAAACTATCTGCACTGCGTGCTAAAATAGAACATCAATTATTGGATATAGAAGGAGTGCGCATTAACGGAAGCACCCGCTACCGTTTATATAATACGGCTAACATTTGTTTTAGCGGCATTAAGGCCGATTCATTAATTTCTAAATTAAATTATAAGCTATGTGTGGCGGCAGGTTCTGCCTGCACATCGGCTTTAGCGCAGCCATCACATGTTTTAAAAGCAATGGGTTTAAGCGAAGCAGATTGTTATTCATCTATCCGATTTAGTTTAGGAAAATATAATACAGAACAAGAAATAGAAACAACCATCTCTTTAATTAAAGAGATGGTTGAGAAACATTTTACTGTTTAATTTATTCCTGCTTTTTTCTTTTTAGGAGTTGAAGGCGTTTCAGCGGCTGTTTCAACTTTGTTTCTAAACACTAGTTTATTATCAAACATATCTAATACAATTTCTTTATCTTTTTGTATCGTATCTGCTAATAACTGTTTAGATAACTCGTTCAACACTTGTCTTTGTATTACACGTTTAACAGGGCGCGCACCAAATTGAGGGTCGAAACCAAGTTGTGCAATCCATTCGATAGCCTCTTCGCTTGCAGTCATTTTAATATCCTGTGCAGCTAAGCTTTTAATTACACTTTGTAATTGTATGCGTACAATGTCATTCATGTAATGGCGAGACAATGGCTCGAACATAATAACCTCATCTATACGGTTTAAAAATTCAGGACGAATAGATTTTTTCAATATTTCGAAAAGCTCGGTTTTTGTTTTAGCAATAACCTCATCGCGGTTTCCGTCATTTATTTTTTCAAAATTCTTCTGAATTAAATGAGACCCAATATTAGACGTCATTATAATAATGGTGTTTTTAAAGTTAACCATTCTACCTTTATTATCTGTTAAACGACCATCATCTAACACCTGCAATAAAATATTAAATGTATCGGGGTGCGCTTTTTCAATCTCATCTAACAACACTACGCTATATGGTTTTCTTCTAACAGCTTCGGTTAATTGTCCGCCTTCTTCGTAACCTACATATCCGGGAGGCGCTCCAATTAAACGGCTCACACTATGGCGCTCCTGATACTCACTCATATCTATACGAGTCATGGCATTTTCGTTGTTAAATAAAATCTCAGCCAATGCTTTTGCTAATTCTGTTTTACCAACCCCGGTTGTTCCTAAAAATATGAAAGAACCAATAGGACGTTTAGCATCTTGTAAACCTGCACGACTACGACGAACCGCATCGGCAATGCTTTCAATGGCTTCATCTTGTCCAATAACACGTTTATGCAATTCAGCTTCAAGGTGCAATAATTTTTCTTTATCGCTTTGTAACATTTTGGTTACAGGCACACCTGTCCACGCACTAATAACACCTGCAATGTCTTCGCTGTCTACTTCTTCTTTTACAAGCTGACTACCGCTGGCTTTTTCAGTTGCCAATTTTTGTTCGTGTTCAACTAATTTAGCTTCGGCATCTTTTATTTTACCGTAACGTATTTCAGCAACTTTACCATAATCGCCATTTTTTTCGGCGGTGTTGGCTTCTTGCTTAAATTGTTCTATGTCTAATTTTAATTTTTGTACGGTTTCAATTAAATCTTTTTCGCCTTGCCAGCGTGCTGTTAAAGCATTGCGTTCATCATTCAAGTCAGCTAACTCACGGTTAAGTTCTTCTACTTTTTTGTTTTCACCTTCACGCTTCATGGCTTCACGCTCAATTTCTAACTGCATAATTTTTCTATCGGCAGCATCTAACTCTATTGGTTTAGAATTTATTTGCATGCGTAATTTAGATGCAGCCTCATCAATTAAATCGATGGCTTTGTCCGGTAAAAAACGATCAGAAATATAACGTTGCGATAATTCAACTGCCGCAATAATTGCCTCATCTTTTATGCGCACTTTATGATGCGCCTCGTATTTTTCTTTTATACCGCGTAAGATAGAAATAGCATCTTCTGCCGAAGGCTCATCTACCAGCACTTTTTGAAAACGACGTTCTAAGGCTTTATCCTTTTCAATATATTTTTGATACTCGTTTAAAGTTGTTGCACCAATGGCACGCAGTTCACCGCGTGCTAAAGCGGGTTTTAAAATGTTAGCGGCATCCATAGCGCCTTCACCACTACCACCAGCGCCAATTAAGGTGTGTATTTCATCAATAAATAAAATAATATCGCCGTTGGCAGAAATAACTTCTTTTACTACGGCCTTTAAACGCTCTTCAAACTCTCCTTTAAATTTAGCGCCTGCAATAAGCGAGCCCATATCTAAAGAAAAAATTTGTTTGCTTTTTAAATTTTCAGGTACATCACCATCGTTGATACGATGGGCCAAGCCTTCTGCAATGGCAGTTTTACCCACACCGGGTTCACCAACCAAAATTGGGTTGTTTTTTGTACGACGCGATAAGATTTGTAATACACGACGAATTTCTTCATCTCTGCCAATAACAGGGTCAAGTTTGCCTTTACGAGCTTGCTCATTTAAATTAATGGCATATTTGTTTAAAGAGTTATAGGTTTCTTCCTGACTTTGACTGGTTACACGTTCTCCTTTACGAAGCTCGGTAATTACCGATTTTAAATCTTTTTCGGTAACGCCCAAATCTTTCATCATTTTAGAAACGCTATCACCGCTTGCCAAAATACCTAACAATAAATGTTCGATAGAAACAAATTCATCTTTAAATTCTTGTAAATAACTATTTGCTTTTGCAACTGTTTGGTTAGCCGAGTTTGATAGATAAGGTTGCCCGCCACTTACTTTAGGATACGAGTTTACAATGCTATCTAATGTTTTAGAAAACACTTGCTCATTAATGCCCAGTTTTTTTAAAATGAAAGGCGTAACACTATCATCAACCTGTAAAATGGATTTTAAAATATGTCCGTTTTCTACAGCTTGTTGTCCATTCATAGTAGCTATAGTTACAGCTTGCTGAATGGCCTCTTGTGATTTTATGGTAAAATTATTAAAGTTCATATTTATTTTTTTGATTAGAGACATCAATAAACAGTCCAAATTAAAGATACAGGAATTTTTGACGAGTATTGTAAAAATAACAGGACTAAATAGCAGGCAGAATAAAGATTTACCGCCTTTTTAGCAGGAAAATAATTGTAAGAAAAATGACGAAAGTCATTGCCAATAATTAAAACGTAATTATTAAAAGAGGAGAAAATTCTACAGCTTAAGTTAAATTAATTAAGCGTTAAACTGATTTGCCCCACCACTACACCATCACAGCTTATTTCTATCATGTATTTGCCCGGTATAAATGGTCCATCACCCTCGCATAAGGTTGTTACGCCAATTTCTTTATTTGCATAATCTATGCTGGTTTTGCCTGCATAATAACCCGTTGAGCCATCAAATTTAAATTTGTAGTTATCGTCATAACTTTTAGCAAGCTCTTTTCCATCGGGAGTCATTATACGTACAAAAACTTCTCGGGTACCGGGTTTAGAAATTTTATTTTCACCTAACGAGTAGCTAACTTTTATAGCATCTACGCGTTTAGCTTTAGTGGTAACACTGCGTTTTTTACCGCCCTTTTTAATATCAATGCCCTGTGCGGTAATGGCATAACAAGAAAGCATGGATGCTTTATCAATAGTGCCTTGTAATGATTCTTTTTCTTTATTTAGTTGAACAGATTTATTTTTTTCTTCGTCTAATTTTTTAAGCACATCATTTTTTTCGACTATTAGTTTTTTGTTTAATGTATTAAGCGAGTCGATAGTATGTACATAACCCTGCATAATTACACGAAGCGTTTCCGTTTCTTTTCTGAGTTTAGCAATAATGTATGTGTTGCCCTTGTTTTTTTCAGCTTGTTTTATCAATTCTTCTATCTGCGCTTTTTTCTCATCAATTTCGGCTTGCAGTTTTTTGTTGTTTGTGTGCAGGTTTTCATATTCGGTTTTAAGGTTTAATAAATCGGCTTTTACATTATCCTTTTCTACAAAAACCGTTTTTATAATTTCTTCTTTTTGGATAACGATTTGTTTTTCTTTATTAACCATAAACACTAAAACACCATTACCAATAAGGGATATAATTAATAATAACCAAGGCAAAAAACCACCGCGTTTCTTTTTTTCTTCCTGAGGTTTTTGTGTTTCTGTATTTTCTTCCATGCTTTACTTATTTTGAATTTGTTTAACAGCTTCTTTAAAATCTATACGCTGGTTGTTTTTAAACGCTACCACAAAAGCATCTTTATACCCTGCGGCACGTATTTTTTCCTGGTGTTTTATAACCTCATCCGGAGTTGAAAAACTACCTGATGTAATTTTATACACGTTGCCTGCTTTATAGTACCAAACATCTTCTGCATTTTTATACTTATCAGATTTTACATCCGGTTCGGTTTCACTCATAGCAAACTGTACTCTAAATACGATACCTGATTTTCCCTCGGGCGGATTATTGGTTTTTACTTTTTGAACCGTATCTTTTTTTGGTGTTTTATCTTTATAATTAGTTACCAGGTCGTTTGCTTTTGTGGGAACGGTATCCGCTGCTTGTTTTTGTATTTTTAATAATGAATCTGCTGTGTGTTTTTCTGCTTTTATTCTTGCCTTCTCTTCAGCTAATTTTTTATCTGCCTCTATATTTTCATCAACTTGTTTTATTTTTTCTTTAGGATACACTTCGTCCGGCAAAAGCTCTGATGCCTGCTGATATTGAACAGCGGCAGCTTTCCAGTTTTTTTGAGTCATCAATTTATCTCCACTGGCAATAAAAGAATTGTATTTAGTTTTCAATTCTTTTTTTTGTTGCTCTTCGGCACTTACACTGTTTTTTTGTTCAGCAATTTTCTTTTTACACTCCTCTACCCTGGCTAAAGGATATCTTTCTTCAGGTTTTAACTCATTGCATTTTTCATATTTAACAAGGGCATCTTCGTATTTTTTAAGTTTGTAATTATCATCCGCTTCTTTTATGAAACCATTATAAAGTTCTTCATTAGCCGCATTAGCAACCTGGGTAGAATCTTTTTCATCTTCATTGCTAGTATCAATGGTGTTGCCTTTAGAAAGGTTTTCGTTTACTAAGGGCTCCTCTTTTTCCAACTCATCATCGTATTTTTTAGTTACGCCTTCATTTTCATCTTTATAACTTCTAATAGCTCTGAACAAAGCAGAGGCCATATATTTTTGCCCTTTTTCAGAACCTAAAAATTTCTCCTCCTCAGGGTTGGTTAAAAAGCCTACTTCGGTTAAAATACTTGGCATAGCCGTGCGCCACAACACCCAAATACTCTGTCGTTGCACCCCTTTATCAATCCTTCCTGCTTTTTTGGTGTACTCTGCTTGTATTTTAGAAGCTATATCGGCACTCTGTCCTACAAACGCACCCGTCCATAAACTCATAACAATATAGGCTTCATCGCTTTGGGGGTCGAAACCATTATACGTTTTTTGATAATTATCCTCTAAAAGCATAGAAGCATTTTCTCGTTTTGCGGTGTTTAATTTGCCTTTTTCGTTAGAGATGCCCATTACATAGGTAGCACTACCAAAGGGTTTGGGGTTGTGCACCTCTACTTTATGGATTTTCCCCTTTTTATCTTTATACGTTTTGTAATGCACCTTACCGTTTTTATCCTTAAAAATTGCATAGTTTGATGCCGCGTTACAGTGGATGGATATGAATAAATCAGCATTATTGCGATTAGCTATCTGCGCGCGCTCCTCTAGTTCAACAAATTCATCTGTTTTTCGGGTATAAATTACTTTTACATCAGGTAAGTTTTTTTCTATCAGTGCGCCCAGCTTTAGCGCTATACCAAGGGATACAGTCTTTTCATTAAACACATCGCCGTTACAACCGGGGTCTTTTCCACCATGCCCGGCATCGATAACAACCGTTTTAACACCTTTTGGCTTGGTTTTTGGTATGTGGGCTTCACTGAACAAAAACAGGATGATAATCGCAAGAAGCGAAACCTTTAATGGCTTTATGTAGTTAAGGGTGAGCATCATCTGCTTAACGCTATTTTTGTAGCTTTATGCGCTGTTTTTACAAAAGTATTTTTAGATTTTGAGCAAAAGAGCCCTTATACTAATAGTTTTTAATTGTGTTGTGTTAATAAACAGCGTAAAAGCGCATGCTTTTATACCCTTTCATGTAAATGTTAAAAGCAGTATTTGGCTACAAAAACCCGATACAACTAAACCCGGAGCTGATACGCTAAGAAAAAGTGTGGACACGCTTGATGCAGGAAAAGATGAAAACGGTATAGAGACTAAGGTTGATTATACGGCTGATGATTCGATTAGAATTGAAGCGGAAAACAAAAAAGCTTATTTATATGGCAACGCCACCGTGCATTACGAAGATTTTGATTTAAAAGCCGCTTACATTGAAATTGATAACAAAACAAATTTAATTACTGCCGTTGGGATGCCTGATAGCAGCGGAAAGATGCAGGGAAATCCACAGTTTAAGCAGGGAAAAGATGAGATGAAATGCGAAAAAATTATTTACAACGTAAAAACTAAAAAGGGTAAAATATTTGGCATTTTAACCAAGCAAAACGATATGTTTATTTTTGGTGAAGCGGTAAAAAAAGACACCAATAATGTGATGTATATTAAACGGATGAAATGCATTCCATGTGAGTTTGAAGACGCTATGATATATTTTAGAGCCAGCAGAGCCAAAATAATTCCGAACGATAAAATTGTTACAGGTCCTTTATTTTTAGAGGTTTCTAATATACCAACCCCATTAGGTTTGCCTTTTGGTTTTTTTCCGAATGTAAAAAAAGAGAAATCAAAAATGGGTATACTAATGCCTAGTTACGGTTACTCGGCATCACAAGGTTTTTATTTAGTAAATATGGGATATTTTATTCCGGTAAGCGATAAGTTACATGTTAGTTTATATGGCAGTGTTTATGGCAATGGCTCGTGGGCAATTGGCAGTACAGCCGCTCCCATGTTTCAGTATAAAATAAATTACAAATACAGCGGCAGCCTTAATGTAGTTGTTTCTCAAAACACATCGGGTATATTGGAGGATAATCCAAAATTTGGGGCTACAAGAGATGCTAATGCATTAAATAAAGTATATAATGGCCGTGTTACCTGGACTCATCAGCAAGACGCTAAATATGACCCTACTATTCGTTTTAGTGCATCGGTAAATGCCGGTAGCGCAGGCTTTGGAAGATATAACAATCAATCGGCAAGCACATATTTAGCTAGCGTCTTGCAATCGAATATTGCTTTTACAAAAATGTTCAAGACTTCAACATTAACCATCAACGTAAGTGATGCCCAAAACCTGCAAACACATAATGTACAAATAGACGCGCCGCAATTAACCTATGCCGTTAATCGCATGTATCCATTTAAAGACCAAGCGCACACAACCCAAAACTGGTTAGACAAATTATATATTGATTACACCTTACAAAGTAAAGCTACCATAAACACAGGAGACACCACTTTGTTTAAACCCAATGGTTTAAAGGCACTTCAATATGGCTTATATCAGCGCGTACCCATTGGAACCAATATTAGTTTATTAAAATATTTTACACTCAGTCCACAAGCTTCGTTTCAACAATTTACCAACTTTCAAACTACCGAGCAAACTTATATTCGCGATACACTTCATACATTTATTAGAAGAAATCCAAATGTTGCTTTCGATCAGAGTTATCAGGTAAATCTTGCTACAAAAATTTATGGGGATTACGTGTTTAAATCAAAGCTGCTTAAACAAATAAGGCATCAGATAATTCCAACGGTTGGTTTTGTATATCATCCGGACATGCAAAATAATAATCTTGGTTTTTATAAGCCATTAAACGATGATAATAAAACAATTACAAACTACTACTCCCGTTTTAGTAATGGTTTGTTTGGCGGCCCAGCCGGTCCTCAAAGTGGTGCCATAACCTTTAATATAAACAACACCCTTGATGCTAAGGTCAGGCAAAAAACCGATACCAGTATATCATACAAAAAAGTCGCTTTGTTACAAATGCTTAGCCTTGGTGGCAGTTATGATATAGCAGCTAAACAAAACAAATTAAGTGTTATAAATCTTTCGGCACGTACTTCGTTTTTTAAAAATGTAGTGGGTGTAAATTTCACTTCTGTTTTCGACCCTTATGCGGCTAACGATGATGGTACCCGTAGTACAAAATTCCAGTATGATGAAACTGGAAAACTAGCCCGTTTTACAAATTGTAACTTTTCGGTAAACGGAAACCTAACCAATGCTCAAATAAAAGGATTGCAAAATAGTAAACAGCCTTTTAGTATTGGTGTTAATTACAACTTACAATTTGTAAAAACTTACAGTCTTAACACAACTCAAACCTTAGATCAGAATACACCAAAAGCAACCAGTCAACTTATAGCCAGTCAAAATTTAGGCGCTACATTTAGTTTTAAACCTACCCCTTTGTGGAAATTTGATATTAGAAGTGGTTATGATTTTAAACTTAACAGCATTAGTTACACACAGTTTACCATATACCGAGATTTGCGTTGCTGGGAAGCTCGTATAACCTGGGTTCCTTTTGGGCCAACCAAACAGTATATGCTAACCTTAAATTTAAAATCGCCATCTTTAAGTACGCTGAAAATTCCGAAACAAAAACTTTGGCAGGATAATTTGTAATATGCTAAAACAAATTCCTTTATACCAAGAAAAACAGTACTTAGGTTATAACCGAGTATCTACTTTAATACGAACTGTATTAGCACTGCTTTGTTTTATGGGTTATTATTGGAGCGAACACCCTAAGCCTATTAATGTATCGGGCATTTACATTGGCTCCTATCCTGTAGAAGAAATTCCTGCATCGGGACATATATTTTTTATCCTGGGTGTTTTTATTCTGCTACTATCCGTTTTATTAATGTATGTATTGCATATACATACGGTTGTTTACCCCAATTATTTAATGCTTGGAGGTTTTTGGGGCTCACGCAAAGTAAAAATAGATTTTAGCAACATACATACTGTTAAAAAACTCCGTTACAAGAAAAACAGCTTCCGCCGCCCGGTTTACAACCTGTTTATTAAAGAAATTGTTA
The DNA here is from genome assembly GCA_013288015.1 of Bacteroidota bacterium. Lineage (GTDB taxonomy): Bacteria > Bacteroidota > Bacteroidia > B-17B0 > Aurantibacillaceae > PALSA-968. Next base: position 51,492 of record JABDCR010000003.1, read on the forward strand.
AGTTTTATACATCGGGCAACCACTTTATTGAGTTAAAAGACAAGGATGGTTTTACCTATCGCATTGGCACGCAGCGACCTAATGAATTATTTAAAATAATTAATAATCAAATTAATAATTTTTAATGTTTTTTTTCAAAAAAAAACATTAATTTTATGAGACAACTAAAAGGAGGGTTTTATGGATACACAAACTAAACATCAGGTAATTGATAAAGAAGCAGTAACGGGATTACGTTTTCCGGAGACAGACGTGCTAACCGATAAAGAAGAAATTAAACAACGTGCGGCTGATTTACAACGATGTTTATCATTAGGGAACTTAGAACATTCTAAAATTAAAATTTATTTTGAAGACGATACTTCACCAAAAGTAGTTGATACTACGGTGTGGGGCTTAACTGATAAGCGTGTTATTTTAAAACAAGGCATTGTAATTCCAATTCATCGCGTAACTAAAGTTAAGTTTTAGTATGAGGCAAAAACATTTTATTGCACTCTTTCTTTCTCTCATTTTTTTCGGCCAACTAGTTGCACAAACAGCACAACCTGTTAAGTGGAGTTGTTCGTATAACGCCATTGATGAAAATAACGGAGAGCTTATTTTAAAAGCTAATGTAGGCATAGAGTGGCATATATACTCGCAAACACAAAGCGGTGATGGGCCTTTACCAACCATTTTTAATTTTGAAAGAACACCCGATTTTGATTTAGTTGAAAAAGTGGTAGAACCAACGCCTGAGAAAGCTTACTCGGATGTTTTTACAACCGATGTTTTAATGTTTAGTAACGAAGTTGTTTTTAAGCAAAAAATAAAACGAAGCAATAAAAAAGCCTTTACCATTATGGGTAATGTAGAGTGTATGGCTTGCAACAGTACATCGTGTTTGCCACCAAAAAAATACACGCTTATTATTCAAGTTCCTTCTGCCGATTAATTTCGATAAATAATTATTCAAATGCAGTACATAAAAAATTATATAAACGGAGAATTAGTAGAACCCGTTTCGAAAAAATATTTAGATAACGTAGACCCATCTCGCGGTAAAGTTTATTCCTACATTCCTGATAGCGATGAGCAGGATGTTGAATTGGCCATTGCAGCAGCTAATGCGGCGTTCCCTGCATGGAGCATTACACCAAAAGATGTTCGCTCAAAATATTTATTAAAGATTGCAGATTTAATAGAAAAGAATTTAGATAAGCTGGCACTTGCCGAAAGCATTGATAATGGCAAACCTTTAAAACTTGCCAAAACAGTAGATATACCAAGAGCTGCGGCTAACTTTCATTTTTATGGCACAGGCATTTTACATTATGCTGCATACACGCATAGCATGGAAGATACTGCAATAAATTATACGCTACGTCAGCCGGTTGGTGTGGCGGGTTGTATATCGCCTTGGAATTTACCTTTGTATTTATTTACCTGGAAAATTGCTCCGGCAATTGCCGCAGGTTGCACCGTAGTTGCTAAGCCAAGTGAGGTTACACCTATGACGGCTTATTTATTATCTGAACTTTGTGTGGAGGCAGGCTTACCAAAAGGCGTGCTAAACATTGTGCATGGCTTGGGTGGTAAAGTTGGTAACGCTATTGTATCAAGCAAAAATGTGCCGCTTATTTCATTTACAGGTGGTACAAAAACAGGTGCACACATTGCAAGCATAGCGGCACCTATGTTTAAAAAATTATCATTAGAGTTGGGCGGCAAAAACCCAAACATCATTTTTGCTGATTGTGATTATGATAAAATGATGGCTACTACATTACATTCTTCTTTCTCAAACCAGGGACAAATTTGTTTGTGTGGCTCTCGCATTTTTGTTGAGAGAAGTATTTACGAAAAATTTAAAAAAGATTTTGTTGAGCAAACCAAAAAATTAGTGGTGGGCGCTCCGCTTGAAGAGAAAACAAGAATTGGTGCCGTGGTGTCTCAACCACACATGGAAAAAGTTTTGAGTTATGTTGAACTTGCCAAACAAGAAGGCGGCACTGTTTTATGCGGTGGCAAACGTGCTAACGTAGGCGGAGAGTTTAGCGAAGGTTATTATATTGAACCAACTATTATTGAAGGCTTGCCATATAATTGCCGTACTAACCAGGAAGAAATTTTTGGACCCGTTGTAACCATTATGCCTTTTAATAAAGAGGAAGAAGTTTTAATGTGGGCTAACTCAACCATATACGGACTCGCCTCAACTGTGTGGACACAGGATTTAACCAAGGCACACCGTGTGGCGCAAAACATTCATGCGGGCATTGTATGGATTAATTGTTGGTTGTTACGCGATTTACGCACCCCGTTTGGTGGTGTAAAATCATCGGGTGTAGGCAGAGAAGGCGGCTTTGAAGCCTTCGACTTTTTTACAGAACCAAAAAATGTTTGCATAAAAATAAACTAAACGTATGTTTGAAAACACGGGAAGAACAGAACTATCGCAGCTTGGCGAATTTGGATTAATAAAACACCTTACCGAAAATATTATCATACAACACCCATCTACTCTTAAAGGTGTGGGCGATGATGCAGCTGTAATTGAGCAAAGCGGCAAAGTAACCTTACTATCTACCGATATGTTGGTTGAAGGTGTGCATTTTGATTTGACATACGTGCCTTTAAAACATTTGGGTTACAAATCCATTGCGGTAAACGTATCTGATATATGCGCTATGAATGGAGTAGCTAAACAAGTTACGGTTAGCATGGCGGTATCTAATCGTTTTTCTACCGAGGCATTAGAGGAACTTTATAGCGGTATGTTAATGGCCTGCGATAATTATAAAGTTGATTTAGTAGGTGGCGATACAACTTCATCTTTAAGTGGTTTGGTTATTAGCATTACTGTTTTAGGTGAGGCAGAAAAAAATGAAGTGGTATATCGTAGTGGTGCGCAAGAAAAAGATTTGCTTGTTGTTACCGGCGATTTGGGTGGTGCTTATATGGGCTTACAAATTTTAGAAAGAGAGAAAGCTGTGTTTAAAGAAAACCCTAATGCACAACCCGATTTAGAAGGGAATGATTATGTGTTAGAACGTCAGCTAAAACCTGAAGCTAGAATTGATATACGTGATATACTAAAACATTTAGATATAAAACCTACCAGTATGATTGATGTGAGTGATGGCTTGGCATCAGAGATACTACACATCTGCAACCAATCTAACGTGGGATGTAATTTATATGAAGATAAAATCCCAATGGATAGCATGACAGTTAACCGCGCACATGATTTTAAACTTGACCCTACTGTTTGTGCTTTAAGTGGTGGCGAAGATTATGAGTTGCTGTTTACTATCAACCAAAAAGATTTTGATAAAGTAAAAAACCATCCTGACTTTACTATTATTGGGCACATGACTGATAAAGCAAGTGGTGCTAATTTAGTTACACGTTCGGGTAACGCTATACCGCTTACCGCACAAGGCTGGGATGCTTTTATAAATAAGAACTAATTTTTTCTCTCTTCATTTCGAAGGGGGCTGAACGTTAAGAAAATATCCAGTGGATATTTTTAGTGAAGAGCCAGCTTGTGTGAAAGCCTGAGAAATCTGTTTTGAAACGGATTTCTCCCTCTGGTCGAAATGACAAACATTAGTGTTTTATTACAGGTTTATTATTTTATAAATAGTAGAGATAAAAAAACAACCAACAAACACCTAAATCCTAACTAAAATCAACCATCAACACAACCAATAAAAAACAGGTGTAAGTTATTGTTAATTACATTTATGTGAGGTTTATTAAAAACTCAATAACCAAGCAAATAAAAAGAATCAACCAACAGAGGGTTGTTTTGCAACCACTAACTTAGAACATACTAGAACACTAGAAGGGAGTAATTTTCCCTCCTTATTTTTTAGCTAAAAAATGAGCTGCAGTTGTAGTAAAACACTACAGGGTTTTTTGTGCATTTAAAACGCATTCTTTTTGCATTACAAGCCGAAATGTGTTGTTGCAATAAACATTACGGGCTTTTTTTTGAGTGGCTTAAAACTGCTTTAAATAAGTTTGTAATTTTTGTGTGATAAGTAAATAAAGGCTATGCTTTTCTTACATATTCTGATTTCAGTCCCATAGAACCAAAGCCATCTATTTTACAATCTATATTATGGTCTCCGTCGGTAAGGCGTATATTTTTTACTTTGGTTCCTGCTTTTACGGGCTTAGACGAGCCTTTAACCGGCAAATCTTTTATGACAACTACCGTATCGCCATCTTGTAGTTCATTGCCATTGGCATCCAATATTTTATCAGATGCAGTATCACTTACAGTTTCTACTTCTTCGCTTGGGTTCCATTCATGAAAACACTCAGGGCAAACCATTAACAGCCCGTTTGAATAAGTGTACTCGCATTTGCACTTTGGGCAGGGAGGAAATTCTGACATAATAAATATAATTTAGGCTGCGAAGTTATAGATTTAATTTTACGGTGGTTAAATAAGGATGTCATTTCGAAGGAAACATGACTGAGAAATCTGTTTGAAACGGATTTCTCCCTGCGGTCGAAATGACAAGGGGTTATTCAATCTCATTATTTAAAAACTTCCATTCCGGATTAAATGAAGTAATTAAATTGTTTTTCTTTTCCCTCCTCCACCTTTTAATTTCTTTTTCTCTTTTTATTGCATGGTCAATAAATTCAAACCTTTCAAAATATACAAGGTTATAACAGTAATATTTTCCTGTAAATGTTTCTGAGTTATATATGTTTTGTTGATGTTGGTGTAAACGGGTTTTTAAATTGTTTGTTACACCAATATATAAGGTAGTTTTAATGTGATTAGTTGTTATATAAACGAAGTAATTATGTGTTCCAATTGGTTTCACTTATTCAAATATAAAGATTTCTTCCTCTGGTTGAAATGACAGAGCTAGTGGTTGTCATTTCGAAGGAGGAACGACTGAGAAATCCGTTTCTGAAACAGATTTCTCCCTTCAGTCGAAATGACAAGGGCGTGAAAATTACATCACAATATTTACAATTTTTTTAGGAACCACAATTACTTTTTTAGGTGTTTTGCCTTCTAAGTATTTGTGGGTTTGTTCGGCCTCCATTACTATTTTTTCAATTTCTTGTTGAGATAAGGTTAAAGGAAGTTCGATATTAAAACGTGTTTTGCCGTTAAACGAAATAGGATAGGCAAAATTATCTTCTACCAAATGTGCTTCGTTTACCATAGGGAAAGCAGCATTGGTTATGCTTTCTGTATGCCCTAATTGATTCCACAACTCTTCGGTTATGTGTGGCGCATAAGGAGAAAGTATAATTAACAAAGGCTCTAATATGGCACGCTTGTTACATTTTAAATCGGTTAGCTCGTTTACCAAAATCATAAAATTACTTACCGATGTGTTGAACGAAAAACGCTCAATGTCTTCAGTAATTTTTTTAATGCTTTTGTGCAAGGCTTTTAATTCTGCTTTAGTTGGCTCGGCATCAGTAACCGCAAAACCGCCTGTGTTATAAAACAAACGCCATAGTTTTTTTAAGAAACCATGTACGCCTGTTATTCCGTTAGTGTTCCAAGGTTTGCTTTGCTCTAAAGGACCTAAAAACATTTCGTATAAACGCAAAGTGTCTGCTCCAAAACTATTACATATGTCATCAGGAGAAACAACATTGTATTTAGACTTAGACATTTTTTCTACTTCCCATCCGCAGATATAATCTCCATTTTTTTCTGTAATGAATTTAAATTCTTTTTTTCCACTTTTGAACTTTTTAAATTCTTCTTTATCTAAAACATCATTATGAACTCTATTTACATCAACATGATGTTTAGTAAATCTAATTTGTCCTTTCTGTCCAGAATGTGAAACACCATCTTTGCTCAAAATTTGATTTATTTCTGCAAGAACATAAGACCAAGTAGGTTCTTCATCGATATTTTCAACTAAATTATGTGAAACAAAAATTTCAGGGAATTCATAATCTGCACGTGTCGCCACTCCAAATTCCATCAATCGATAAATAAAATTACTCCTACCCTGTATCATCCCCTGGTTAATTAATTTTTTGGCAGGTTCTTCGGTAGTAATGTAACCAAGGTCTTTAAGGGCTTTGGTCCAAAAACGCACGTATAATAAATGTCCGGTAGCATGTTCGCTGCCGCCAATATATAAGTCAACTTCTTTCCAGTAGTCGGTCAATTTTTTACTCGCAAATTCTTTATTGTTATGCGCATCCATATAACGTAAAAAATACCAGGAGCTGCCTGCCCAACCCGGCATGGTGGTTGTTTCTAATGGAAACCCTTCTTCTTTTGAAACTACTTCTTCTTTGATAGGATTCCAATTCCACTTTGTAGATCTAGCTAACGGTGGTTCTCCATCTTCAGTAGGCAAATATTTATCTACTTCGGGCAACAGCAAAGGCAATTCGTTTTCGGGCATGGCATAAGGGATACCGTTTTTGTAATAAATTGGTATAGGCTCACCCCAATAACGCTGGCGGCCAAACACGGCATCGCGTAAACGGAAATTAATTTTTCCTTTTCCTAAATTTAGTTTTTCAATTTCTTCAATAGCACGTTTAATGGCTTGTTTAACTTCCAAGCCATTTAAAAAATCGGAGTTAATTAATTTACCCTCTTTAGCATCGTACGATTCTTTGCTTAAATCTCCGCCTGCAACCACTTCGGTAATGGGTAAATTAAAATGTTTGGCAAAAGCATAATCGCGCGAATCGTGGCCCGGCACAGCCATTACAGCACCTGTGCCATAACCAGCCAGTACATAATCGCCTATCCAAATAGGAATTTGTTTTTGCGTAAACGGATGTATAACATAAGCCCCGCTAAACACCCCTGATACACGTTTTACATCAGCCTGACGTTCGCGCTCACTACGGTTTTTCGCCTGCGTTACATAAGCATCTACTTCTGCTTTTTGTGCAGGGGTAACTAATGTATCAACTAATTCGTGCTCAGGTGCAAGCGTTACAAACGACACACCAAAAATGGTATCGGGGCGTGTAGTAAACACTTCGATAAAAGTCTCCCCACCTAAATCCTCCCCAAAGGGAAGGACTTTTTTATCCTCCGATTTAGATTGTTCTTTAAGTTGAAGTTTTATCTCTTCTACAACACTTTCAATATCTACCAAAACTTGTTCGTTTTTAAAACGAATTACTTTATAGCCAAGTTCATTTAATCTTTCTGTTCGTGCAGCATCTTCTTCTTTTTGATAATCGTGGATATCACCATCTACTTCAACTACCAATTTTTTAGAGATGCAAACAAAATCGGCAATAAATCTATCAATGATATGTTGTCTTCTAAAATGTTCATCCAATTTATTTCCTTTAAGAGATTGCCATAAAGCACTTTCAGCCGGTGTTGGATTATCCCTCATTGAAACGGCTTTATCTTGCAACAAATTCCACATTTGAGAATCTGTTGTATGATAACCGGGTGTGGCTCCCTTTCCTTTGGAAAGGGCCGGGGATAGGTCTTTATGTATTTTAAATTTCAACGATGTTCCTTCGCTTTTACCAATCCAATAACGTTGAGATTCTTTTAAAGGTTCAGGCCAATCTAATGTATCCAAGCCATCTAACAAACGTTGGGCATAAGCGGTAATGCGCATGCTCCATTGTTGCATTAATTTACGCTCAACAGGATAGCCCCCACGTTCAGACACGCCATCTTTTACTTCATCATTAGCCAACACCGTGCCCATAGCAGGACACCAGTTTACCCAAGCTTCGCTCAAGTAAGCCATGCGGTAATTCATCAGCACATCGCTGCGTTGCTTTTCAGTAAATGATTTCCAATCCGTAGCAGAAAATATTTCAGTATCGGCACAAACGGCATTAACCTTAGCGTTTCCGTTTGCTTCAAATTCTTTTATAAGGGTTTCCAGTTTCTCTGTTTTATCTGTGGCTTTATTATACCAGGCATTAAACAACTGAATAAAAATCCACTGAGTCCATTTATAATAATCAGGATTTGACGTGCGCACCTCTCTGTCCCAATCAAACGAGAAACCAATTTTATCTAACTGCTCGCGGTAACGCGCAATGTTTTGTTCGGTTGTAATTTTTGGGTGTTGCCCAGTTTGTATAGCATACTGTTCTGCCGGCAAGCCAAAAGAATCGTAGCCCATTGGGTGCAACACATTAAAACCTTTGTGGCGTTTGTAACGCGCATAAATATCAGATGCAATATAACCCAATGGATGCCCTACGTGCAAACCCGCACCCGATGGATACGGAAACATATCTAACACATAATATTTTGGTTTGGTAGAATTGTTATCGGCAGCAAAAGTTTTTTTATCAGCCCAATACGCTTGCCAACGCTTTTCTATATCTTTGAAGTTATATTCCATATGTCAATTAAAAGTCGCTAATTTACAAAATAGCCGTGTGTTTAAAATAATTATTCGGCTATTCTGCAAGACAATTAAAAAATAAATTCTAACCTTGCTAAATAGAACGAAGCGATGGAGCAATTTAGTGACGAATATTTTATGAACGAGGCCCTGAAAGAGGCTCAAAAAGCATACGAGGCCGATGAAGTGCCCGTGGGGGCGGTTATTGTTTACGATAACAAAATTATTGCCCGTGCACACAATTTAACAGAGCGATTAAATGATGTTACAGCACATGCCGAAATGCAGGCCATTACATCGGCAGCCAATTATATTGGAGGAAAATATTTAAACGAATGCGTTTTGTACGTAACCCTTGAGCCCTGCCCTATGTGTGCCGGAGCTTTGGGTTGGAGCCAAATTAGCAAAGTGGTATATGGGGCGACTGATGATAAAAAAGGTTTCTCGAAAATTGACCACCAATTATTACACCCTAAAACAAGGTTATTTAACGGGGTTTTGCAAGAGCCTTGTTCTGCTTTAATGAAAAAGTTTTTTAAAGAAAGGCGGAAATAATTTTAGCTATTTTTTATAATAACCTCGGTAGCACCAAAACCATATTTTTTATAATCTCCATCGCGGTAAATTAACTCGTTATGATAGCTTTTTAGTATGGCAACCAATTCTTGTTTTAACCTGCCATTGCCAACCCCATGTATAAAAACAATTTTATAGTAACGGTTAGTTATAGCCTCGTCTAAATTTTTTTGAAAGTGTTTTAACTGCACCTGCAAAATTTCGTGGTTACTCATGTTCTTAAAAGAATCGAGTAAATGCTGGGCATGCAAGTCTATTTCTTTTTCTACAAAAAAAGCTGGGTTGTTGTGCGGTACCGATTTTTTTTCGGGAGATTTATATTCTTTAATATTTTTTAATCGCTCAACATCATAATCGGTAAGCTGCTGTGCAATTTTTTTGCCTTCGTTAAAATCATCTTTTAAAATAGTTGCCCACACCGGAAATTTAAAATCGTGATTAGGAATAAAGCCCTGATACTTTAAAATATTATCGTTTACATGAATTACTTGCGCACAAGGTAATTGAGAAGTATGATGGTGTTTTTTAAAGAACAGGATTTCAATTTTATGATAAGCAAGCTCAGCCAAAAACTGCTTATGCGTTTGTTTTAACAACAGTTTTTGAAAAGCACCTAACTCACCCTGCTTAATGGTTTGGTAATTGTTGCCGTCTTTAACCGAATAGGTAAACAGTAAATTATACGACGAGGAATTGAATAAATAAAAACTGTATTGTGCATGCAGCAAAGGCATTTCATGATCAGGTTCAATCACAAAAAAAACAGCTTCGTTTTTGGTTTCTTCGGTTGAGCTTTCTTCTTTATTAAAAACAATTTCGGTATCAATCAGCACCAAATTATCAACCGAATAAGGAATTTCAAAACCATCTACTTCAACAAAAGCAGTTTTTTTGTCTTTAAAACGGGTAACAATTCCCTCGCCTTTTTCGTTTAAAAAACGCACTTTATGTCCAATTCTGATAGCCATTACCGCAAAGATAGTATGAAAGCGCCTTGTTTAGCCATGAAGTATGAATTAGTTATACAAGCAATGTTTTTCTTGCTTCTAACCTTACCCGAAACAAGGATATTTTTTTGTCCGCAAATAAATTTTGGGATTTTAGTTCCTTTAAGTGAGTTGCCTGTTATCCAAACATAATCAGGCTTTACGGCTTTCATAAAGATTTCGCTTAACAAGTTTACATCTTTTGCAAACAGAATTTTTTTGTGGTTTACTAAAATTAAAGAAGTTGTAGTTAATTGTTTTTCATCTTTAAAAACGACATCGTGGTAGATTTTATTTTCCCGCAGGGTGCTTTGTAGTCTATCGTCTGGAATGGAATCAGAAAATTGCGTGTACTTGCTTCCAGAAAAAACAGCCAATACATTTGTCTTGTCGCTTTGATAAATTACAAGCTCGTTATTCTTTTTAGCTTGTAAATCAAATACCATAGAGATTAAAACAATAAGTGTTGCTACAGCAAAAGAGCTCATTAAAATTTTATACGATTTATATTCGATGCTTATAAACAGTAGAAATATCAACACATACAACAGTATTAGATTTATGATAGAAAGGTGAATGTTATCTATTACACAAAATGGAACGCCATCAAAAAATAAGGCAGATGCATTCATTACTTTAATTAAAAACCCGGTAAGCCAAACCAACACATTTGCTACAAACGTAATTTTTGAAAGCACTAAAATTAAAATGCCACCATACATTACAAGCGTTGAAATAGGAATGAGAATTAAATTGGTAATTAAAAACAGCGTAGGAAATTGGTGGAAATAAAAAAGGGTGATGGGCAAGGTTGCTAATTGCGCCGCTATACTTACAGCACATAAAGCCCACACTTTATCGGCAAAGCCCCAGGAGAAAGTAAACAAATTATAAAAATAGGGATACAAATAAATAATGCCCAACACGGCAATGTAGGATAACTGAAAGCCAACATCGGCCAACCAAAAAGGGTTAATGCACAAACTTAAAAAAGCAGAAACCAAAACTATGTTGGCGGTTTCAACTTGTTCAAAAAGTGTTTTGCCTAATAAGATTAAACTAAACATAAAAGCAGCCCGCACAGCCGGTGCCGAAAAACCTGATAGCAAAACAAAAAACCACAAAACAAGAATAATTAGCCCAACTTTTATCCAGGTTGTTTTTTTGCTTTTATTTAAAAATGCAAGCATATAACCCAACAACAAATAAATTACTCCCACGTGCAAACCCGATACTGATAACACATGCAGTGTACCTGTATGCGAGTAAGCGTTTAATAAAGGCCTGTCAATTTCGTCATCGTAACCAAGTACTAAAGCAGAAACCATAGCAAACTCGGTATTTTCTAAGCCACTTGCACGATAGGTGTCTAATAAATGTCTGCGTATTTTTTGTGATAAGTTGAAGAGAGAAAAAGTTTCTTCACTATTATAAACCGCCCAATTTTCTTCCCGCAAATAAACCGAATGAAAAATATTTCTGAGATTTAAATAAGCTTTATAATCAAACTCGTGTGGATTTAGTGGGGCTTGTATTTCTTGCAACTTGCTCGTAAAAACAATGTTGTTACCTGTCTCCAGGTTTTTGGCTTTGTCTATTTTTTCAAAGTACACTATTATCTTTCCGCAGGTGTTTTGCCACGCGCCTTTGTTTTTTATTTGCTGCAACGTAATTTCTGCTTTTATGCTTTTGGTTTTCTCTACGGGAATTTCACTCACATAACCCGAATAGGAAGTTGTGCTATCAGTTAAAACATGGGTGTAATTAATGGGGTTTTGTTTTTCGTTGTTGTAATTACATAACAACCATCCGCTAAAAAACAGAAACAATTGAACGGCTAATCCAAACAAAAATTTGGCGACTGTTTGGGTGCTTTTTATGAGTAAGAAATAAAGCAGCGCACAAATCAAGAAAATGCCAGATACATAAATTAATTGAGGTGAGTCTTGCCGGCCAATAAGCCAAAACCCAATGCCGGCAATGAACGGAAGCAGTATGCGTAAAAAGGGAATCTGACTAAGAAAAATCATCTCATGTAAAGTTATTTATTTTTCAAAAGGTTGTACCTTTGCACTCTAATTTTTAAAGATGATTTCTACTGATATTGCAATTATAGGTGCTGGTCCGGTTGGTTTATTTGCCATTTTTGAATGTGGTTTACTTAAAATGCGTTGCCATTTAATTGATTATTTACCTCAAGCAGGCGGACAACTTACTGAGATTTATCCTAAAAAACCCATTTACGATATACCGGGTTACCCTACTATTTTGGCGCAAGAGTTGGTTGATAATTTAATGAAACAAGCCGAGCCTTTTAAACCGGGTTTTACTTTTGGTGAGCGTGTTGAAAGTTTAGATAAACGTGGCGAAGGAGATTTTGTACTTACCACAAACATGGGTACAAAAATACATAGCAAGGTTGTTGTTATTGCAGGTGGTTTAGGTTGTTTTGAGCCACGCAAGCCCGAAACAGAAGGTTTAGAACAGTTTGAAAACGGAAAAGGTGTTGCCTATATGGTGCTTGACCCCGAAAAATTCAGAAATAAAAAAGTAGTGTTAGCTGGTGGTGGTGATAGTGCTTTAGATTGGGCCATACATTTACAACCCATTGCAAAAGAACTTACATTGATTCACCGTAGCGAATCTTTCCGTGGTGCGCCTGATTCGGTAAGCAAAGTAATGCAGCTAGTTGCCGATAAAAAAATTAATCTTTTATTAAATAGCAACCTTACAAAAGTTAATGGTAACGGACATTTACAAAATGTTGAAGTGCAAAATAAAGCAGGCGAGCTAAGTGTTATTGAGACAGATGATTTAATTCCGCTGTTTGGGTTAAGTCCGAAACTTGGACCCATTGAAGATTGGAATTTACAAATAGATAAAAACGCTATTGAAGTAAATACAGAAGATTATAGCACCAACATACCGGGCATTTATGCCATTGGCGATATAAACACCTACAAAAACAAACTGAAACTTATTTTGTGTGGTTTTCACGAAGCGGCTTTAATGAGCCACAGTGCTTACAAATACATGAACCCCGGTGTTAAATATACCATGAAATATACTACCGTTAACGGAGTGAACACTTTTTAATTAGATGCAAAAAATTTTATTTGTGTGTTTAGGTAACATTTGTCGTTCGCCTTTGGGTGAGGGCATTATGCTACATTTTATTGAAGAGAAAAATTTAGAAAATCGTTTTCAGGTAGATTCTGCAGGCACTGCGGGTTATCATATAAACGAAGCACCCGACCATAGAACTATTGCCAACGCCAAAAAAAACGGCGTAGATATTAGCAAATTACGTGCACGTAAATTTACCCCGGAAGATTTTGATGCCTTTGATAAAATTTATGTGATGGACGAAAGTAATTATGGCAACGTGCTTGCGCTTGCACAAAATACCGAACACAAAAACAAAGTAGATTATTTATTAAACGTGTTGCACCCACAGCAAAACAAACATGTACCCGACCCTTATTACGGAACCGAGAAAGATTTTGAAGCTGTTTTTCAACTGGTATACAAAGCTTGCCAAAAAATTGTAGAAACTGTATAGTTTTTAATCTAAAGATTGTAGCATTCCGTCTAAAAGTGCTGATTTTACTGCATTTCTGATGTTTTTTAACATAAAAGACCTGATAAGTGCCTGTTAAAAAGGAGGATATCTAGAATTATATTTATATTATTGTAAATGTAACATTTTCAAAAAATTTACGTTATAAAGTAGATGAAGAACTGCCTTTTATCCATACTGATTTTTCTAAGCATGCTTTCGGGTAGCATGGCGCAGCAATTTGTTGCCCAGGATGACCCCATTGCTGCCGCGCTTGATAGTTTGGCTACCAAAAAAGTACTGGATAAATTATATGCTAAGCCCGTTTCGTTAAAAAACAAGTTTGGTTATGCTCCCGATTCTATTCCCCATTTCGATGATTTTGTATATGAAAACCGCTTAGCTAAGTTAGATGCGGCCTCTCCGTTTGATTTACAGTTTAATGCTACTGTAAAACCATATATAGAGATGTATTTAAGAAGAAGAGTTTTATTATCCAGAATGCTCGGGTTGTCTCAACTATACTATCCTATGTTTGAAGAGATTTTTGATAAGTACAACATTCCTTTAGAATTAAAAAACCTAGCCGTAATTGAATCTGCATTAAACCCTGTGGCACGTTCAAGAGCAGGGGCTATGGGTCTTTGGCAGTTTATGTACCCAACCGGAAAATTGTATGGCTTAAATGTTACCTCGTACATTGATGAGCGTGCCGACCCTTATAAAGCAACTATTGCAGCAGCCGAGTACTTGCAGTTTTTATACAAAATGTTTAACGATTGGCAAATGGTTTTAGCGGCTTACAATGCCGGTCCGGGAACCATTAACCGTGCTATCAGACGTAGCGGGGGCAAAAAAACATATTGGGAAATTAGACCATATCTGCCAATAGAAACTCAAGCTTATGTACCTGCGTTTATCGCAGCTAATTATGCCATGAATTATTACCCCGAGCACAATATTTATCCTGATGTGCCTCGAAAAACCTATTTTGAATTAGATACCGTTATTATTAAAGAACCACTTTCTTTTCAGCAATTAGCAGGCGTTTTAGATGTAACTACCGAGGAAATACAATATTTTAACCCTATTTATAAAAAACAAGTTATACCTGCAGGTGGCAATGTACTTACTATGCCTAAAAGCGTAATCGGAAAATTTGTAACCAACGAAGAAGAAATTTACGCCATGCTTCGCAAACAAAACGAAGAGCAAAAAACACTTGTACAAACACAGATTAAAGAAATTCAGATATTACATACTGTAAAAACAGGCGAAAGACTAAGCACTATTGCCCACAAGTATGGTGTTACCGTAGGTGACATAACCACCTGGAATTTAGTAGGTAAAAAAGGCTTAAGACCGGGTAGAAAACTGGTTATTTATAAAGCTGAAAAACCAATTGCACCTAAGGATACAGCTAAAAAAACAGACCCTAGTTTAGCAGACAAAAATGCACAAGGCGATAAAAAACTGGTTGCCGAAACAACAACAACAAACGCTGAAACAACAGGTGTTAAAGAGGATACTTATATTGTAAAACCAGGAGATTATTTTTATAAAATAGCCCGTGAGCACAACATTTCTGTTGATGACTTGCTTCAAATGAATGGGCTAACCAGAAAGTCTGCCATCTCTGCCGGACAAAAATTAAAGCTTACTAAATAAGCTTTTCACTTAAAAAAATCATTTTTCTTAGCGCTCTTGAAAAATTAATCGCATTGATTATCAATTAAATATAACTTATTTTAGTACTATGTGTTGCATAGTAGTAAATAAAACACTTATCTTTGCATAACAATTAACCGAGTAAAATATAAACAGAATTAAAATATAAAAATGAAACAAACTATCAATACAGAAAACACACAATCGCAAATGCGCAAAGGCGTATTAGAGTTGTGTACTTTATCGGTGTTGGCTATTGGAGAAGCTTATCCAACTGAAATCATAGAGCAACTTAAAAGTTCTAAAATGATGATTGTGGAAGGAACCCTTTATCCATTACTAACCCGTTTAAAAAACGCAAACTACCTAACCTATCGTTGGGAAGAATCAACCTCGGGGCCACCTCGTAAATATTATAAGTTAACTCCGGAGGGAGAAGCTCTTTTAAAAGAACTTGAAAATACCTGGGATGAAATGGTAGATGCTGTAAATAAATTATTAAAAGAAAACAAAAACAAATAAAATATTAAAAATACAATCATGAACAAAACACTCACCATAAATCTTGCAGGCTTAGTCTTTAATATAGAAGAAAATGCCTACCAGTTACTAAAAGATTATTTAGCTGCCATAAAAAATCAGTTTAAAAACGAAGAAGGCTGCGATGAAATTGTAGCTGATATTGAGGCTCGTTTGGCTGAATTATTAAAAGCTAAAACCCACGAAGGCAAACAAGTGTTGGTAGACGCAGACATACACGAAGCCATTAATGTAATGGGTAAACCAAGTGATTTTGAAGAAAACACTTCAGAAGAAAAACAAAGTGGCTCTACATCACACAACCAAAAAACTTACTATACCAATAAAACACGCCGTGTTTTTAGAGATGGCGATAATAAAGTTTTAGGGGGAGTTTGCTCGGGTATAGCTTCTTATTTTGATACCGACCCTTTATGGATTCGTTTAGCTTTAGTGGTTTTATTTTTCGGATTTGGCTCTGGTCTTTTACTTTATATTATTCTTTGGATAATAATTCCGGAAGCTAAAACAACGGCCGAAAAGCTTGAAATGCGTGGCGACCCCATAGACATTAATACTATCAGCCAGACAATAAAAGAAGAAGCCTCGCAATTAAAAAACCGCGTACAAGATTTTGGCAATGGCGTAAAAAACGAATTTACTTCGCAACGCAGTCAAAGTGTAGGAAATAAAATAGGCAATCTTATTTACACCATTTTTCATGGTATTTTTAAAGTTATTTCCAAGATTTTTGGTGCCTTGTTTGTGTTATTTGGTACTTTACTATTTGTTGCTCTCTTATTAGTTCTATTTAATGTTGGCACTATTGATGGGCTTAGTGTAAATGAGTTTTTACACACATTTGCCGGAGCAGATTTTCCCATGTTTTGGTTTAAAACAGGTTTAGCTATGTGTGTTGGCATACCACTTTGTATGATGGTTTACAAAGGGCTTAAACTTGTTTTAGGTATAAAAACTTCGTACCGTTGGTTAAACTTATCTACCGGTATATTATGGGTAATCGGTCTGGTATTATGTCTGTATTTATCAATGAGCTTACTTAGTGATTTTTCGGAAGAAGCACCTTTAAAAACTCAAATAGATGTGCATTTTACTAATACCGATACTTTAATTGTGAAGTCAAACAAAATCTATCAAAAAAACACAACTGATTTAGATTTTGGATTTGATAACGACCGTTGGTTAATTAATAATACAGTAGAACCATCTGTTTGGTGGGGCAAACCAAGAGTAAAAATCATTACTTCAGAAAATGATAGTGTCTCTGTGTTCATGATTAAAACAGCCGGAGGGAAGCAAAAAACCGAAGCCTCGTTGCGCGCAAAAAACATTAACTATACCGCATCGCAGCAAGGCTCGGTTTTATTGCTTGATAATTATTTTTCGTTTGTAAACACAGATAAGTATAGAAATCAAGGAGTGGATATGCTTATTAAACTACCTAAAAATAAAATTGTTTATTTAGATAATAGCTTAAAATACCAATGGTATGATATTGAGAATGTTAATGGCATTGGTGATGCTGAAATGAGTGGCAAGTACTGGAAAATGACTGAAAACGGATTGACTTGTTTAAGCTGCACAAAAGAAGAGTTAATGAATAATAAAGACTCTGTTGATGTACATGAACATACAATAAATATAAACGACAGCAATGCTCAGGTTCACATTAATAAACATGGCATTGAGATAAACTCAAAAGAAGCACATGTAAAAATATCGGGTGATGGAATTAAAGTAGAAGAGAAGAAGAAATAATAAATGGATTTAATTTATATTTGCTACTCAACACAAATAAAATGAGCGCAGAAAACAAAAGCATCGATTCATCTAAAGCACCTGAGCCTGTTGGTTTATATCCGCACGCAAAAAGAGTTGGTAATTTATTATTCTTAAGCGGGGTTGGTCCGCGTGAAAGAGGTACCAAAAAAATACCGGGAGTAGAATTAGATGAAAAAGGAGCGATTGTTTCTTACGACATTGAAGCGCAATGCCACAGTGTGTTTCGCAACATTAAATACATTTTAGAAGACTCAGGTAGCAGTTGGAATAAAATAGTAGATGTAACCGTTTTTCTAACCAATATGAAAGATGACTTTACTAAATACAATAAACTGTGGGCGGAGTATTTTAAAGAAAACCCTCCTTGCAGAACAACTATTGAAATTAATTGCCTGCCAACACCTATTGCTATTGAGTTAAAAGTTATTGCTACAATAGACTAAAATTAGTCTGCTTGTAAAAACGCATAACGGTAATCAGTCGGCGTAACAAAAGTTTCTTTAATTGTACGAGGAGTTACCCAACGTAGTAAATTAATTTTTGCTCCTGCTTTATCGTTTGTACCGCTACCACGTGCGCCGCCAAATGGCTGTTGACCCACTACTGCACCGGTACATTTATCGTTAATATAAAAATTACCTGCGCTGTTTACCAGTTTTTTAGTTGCCAGTTCAATAGCGTAACGGTCTTGCGCCAAAATAGCACCCGTTAAAGCATAAATAGAAGTTGAATCAACTACTTCGCACATTTCTTCAAATTTATTTTCGTCGTACACATAAATTGTAAGTACCGGGCCAAATAACTCTTCGCACATGGTAACATATTTAGGATCTTTGGTTACAATAATAGTAGGCTCAATAAAGTATCCTTTGCTCTTATCATAATTACCACCGGCAACAATTTCCGCATCTTTATCTTTCTTAGCAGCATCAATGTATTTAGTTAGTTTATCAAAACTTTTTTCATCAATAACGGCATTAATAAAATTAGTAAAATCTTCGGTAGGGCCCATTTTCATTGATTTTAAATCAGCTACTAAAAGACTTTTTACCTCGTTCCATAAATTAGAAGGAATATAAGCGCGAGACGCTGCCGAACATTTTTGACCTTGATACTCAAATGCTCCTCTGCTAATGGCAGTAGACACTTGATTTGCGTGTGCAGATTTGTGAGCTAAAATAAAATCTTTACCGCCTGTTTCGCCAACAATGCGTGGGTACGATTTATATTTATGAATGTTGTTGCCTATAGTTTGCCAAATATTTTGAAACACTTCAGTACTTCCGGTAAAATGTATGCCTGCAAAATCTTTATGATTAAATACAATTTCAGCAGCATCTGGTCCACTTGGGTAAATTAAATTAATAACCCCCGCAGGTACACCTGCTTCGGTAAAAATTTCCATTAACACGTTTGCAGCATAAACCTGTGTGTTACTTGGTTTCCAAACTACTACGTTGCCCATCATAGCACATGATGTAGGTAAGTTTCCGGCAATGGCTGTAAAGTTAAATGGGGTTAATGCGTATATAAAACCTTCTAACGGACGCCACTCTAATCTGTTCCAAACTCCGGGACCAGATATCGGTTGCTCATTATAAATTTCGGTCATAAAATGAACATTGAAGCGTAAGAAATCGGTAATCTCGCAAGCAGAATCAATCTCTGCCTGAAATGCATTTTTGCTTTGCCCCAGCATAGTTGCCGCATTTAGTTTAGCGCGGTAAGGGCCTGCAATTAATTCAGCCGCTTTTAAAAATATACTTGCACGATGTTCCCAGCTAAGATTAGCCCATTGTTCCTTAGCGGCTAAGGCCGCATCTATAGCCTGTTTCACGTGTTCTTTAGTGCTTTTATGAAAATGCCCTAGTGTATGTTTATGATCATGTGGAGGCGCTAAACGTATTTTATCGTTACTGCGAACTTCTTTGCCGCCAATGTACATTGGTATATCTAACTCTTGCGAACGTAAGTGCTTTAGCATAGCTTGCAACTCAACACGTTCTGCGCTTTTTGGAGCGTAGTTTTTAATGGGTTCGTTATATGGGGTGGGCACTTTAAAAACTCCTTTTGACATGATTTTAATTTTTTACAAAAGTACAGATTTTACCGAGTTTTAAACGGCAAACAATGCTTAATTTTGTTTAAATCAGCTTTGAAAACAGGGGTATAAATATGTAATTTTAAGCCATAAATGATTATTGTAGGTTTAACAGGCGGCATAGGTAGCGGAAAAAGTACCGTAGCAAAGGTTTTTGAAATACTTGGGGTAAAAATCTATAACTCTGATGAGCGGGCCAAAGAGTTATATTTTGTTCCCTACATAAAAGTAGAAATAGAAAAACTGCTGGGTAAAAAAGCTTATGTTAGTGCAACAACTTTAAACAAAAAACATATTTCCGAGAAAATATTTTCTGATAATGAGTTGTTGAAACAAGTAAATGCAATTATTCACACTGAGGTAAAAAAAGACTCTGATGCTTTTGCAAAAACACATGCAAATGAAAAATACATTATTAAAGAATCTGCTTTGTTGGTTGAAGCAAAATTGCTTTCATCGATAGATAAATTATTGGTTGTTACCTCAAACATAAATTTACGAAAACAACGTGTTGCTTTGCGTGATGGATTTAGTGAAGAAGAAATAAGCAAGCGTATGGCTCAACAAATGCCTGAAGAAGAAAAAATAAAATTAGCGGATTGGGTACTCGAAAACAACGAGGAGAATTTATTAATTCCACAAATAATAAAGATACACCAAAGCCTTATGGCTTAAAGTTCCTCTTCCTCTAACTCTCTGACTTTAACAACGCTTAAGGTCGATTCGTACAATTTAGTTTGCGGCACTACTGTTTCTAAATTACGTTTAACTACCAATTTAGGTGTTTTGTTTTTTCTCATCAACACAACTCTATATGCAAAAAACAAAAGTACTGCCACCAAAGGACTGATTATATACCAAATAGAAATTACAGAGGGCTGCACCGTATAATTAACATCTTCAATTAAAATTTGCAACGCGTTATCGTTTTTAAATATGTAGTAAAAATTACCTGTGCCATTGTTATCAAAAACCACTTTTTGATTTGTGCCGTTTACAATTAAATCAAGCTCATAATTATTGTTTATTAATTTAAGGCTATTAGGATTGTTAAATTTTACAATTACACGTGTGTTAGTGTATGTAAAAATATAACGAGGCAGCTGAAAACTTACATCGGCATTGCTAATCCTATTGCTTTGAAACGATTCAGCAGGTTTAACAGTTTCTTCTAACTGACGAGCCTTTATATTAAACGAAATTAATAAAACAAAAATGTATAAAACTTTCTTCATCTGATTTCCCTCTCTATTGTTTTAAATTACTTGTAATGTAAAATTAAAGCGTAAATTTTTGTTCCGCAATTAAAATAGACTAACCATTTATTTTGCACGCTTAACACGATTAAAACAATAAAAAAAGCCGATTCTTATTCAGAATCGGCTTTTTGTTTTTTAAATTTATAGAATTACTTCAGTAATTCTCTTGCAATAACCAGTTTCTGAATTTCGCTGGTACCCTCGCCAATAGTACAAAGTTTGCTATCGCGGTAATATTTTTCTGCCGGAAAATCTTTTGTATAACCGTAACCACCAAAAATTTGTACACCTTCAGTAGATACACGTACAGATGCCTCAGATGCATAATATTTTGCATAAGCACTTTCTTTAGTAACTTTTTCTCCACGTTGTTTCATATCAGCTGCACGATAAGTAAGTAATTCAGATACTTCTACATCTGTTGCCATATCAGCTAATTTAAAGGCAATGCCCTGAAACTGAGAAATTGATTTTCCAAATTGCTCGCGTTCTTTACTGTATTTAAGTGCTGCTTCATAAGCACCACGCGCAATACCGCAAGATAAAGCTGCAATAGATATACGACCACCATCTAACACTTTCATAGCTTGCACAAAACCATCGCCTTCAACACCTAACATTTGGTCTTTGTGTACTTTGCAATTTTCAAATATAAGCTCGGCTGTTTCGCTGGCACGCATGCCTAATTTATTTTCTTTTTTACCCGATTTAAACCCCGGTGTTCCTTTCTCAATTACAAAAGCCGTCATACCATGACTATCGCCTTTTTTACCCGTACGTACAATAACAACCGCTACGTTTCCGCTTATAGCGTGTGTAATAAAGTTTTTGCTGCCATTAATTATAAAATGGTCGCCTTCTTTTACAGCCACCGTGTTCATTCCACCAGCATCAGAACCTGTGCCTGTTTCGGTTAAGCCCCAAGCACCAATCCACTCGGCAGTTGCCAATTTTGGAAGATATTTTTTCTTTTGTTCTTCGTTACCAAACATTAAAATATGATTGGTGCAAAGTGAGTTATGTGCCGCCATTGATAAGCCAATAGAGCCACAAATTTTAGACACTTCGATAAGTGCTGTTACATACTCGTGATAACCAAAACCCGATCCACCATATTCAGTAGGCACTACAACACCCATTAAGCCAAGTTCGCCTAATTTCTTAAAAACTTCTATGGGAAATTCTTGAGACTCGTCCCACTCCATAAAATGAGGTGTAATATGTTCTTTACCAAATTTGCGAATCATGTCCGCAATCATAATTTGGTTTTCAGACAGATGAAAATTCATCCCTGTTGCATTTTCGGTTAGTACTGTACTAGACATTGTATATTATTTGAATAATTAATTAATTTTTCTTTCCCCTTTAAAAAATCAAGTTCTACCACAAAAGTAAAGCCTGCAACGTTAGCTCCGCATTTTTTTACAATTTCTGCGGCTGCACTGGCCGTACCACCAGTAGCAAGCAAATCATCGTGTATAACTATGTTCCAGCCTTTTTTAATTACATCGTCGTGAACCTCAATAATAGCGCTACCGTACTCTAAATCATAAGCATGACTTACCGTTTTACTAGGCAGTTTACCAGCCTTGCGCACCATTATAAATGGAATGTTGAGCCAACTTGCCATTAACATACCAAATAAAAAACCACGGCTTTCTATGCCAATTATAGCATCTGGCTTTGCTTTTGAAAAAGAACGACAAAAAGCATCTGTAATTTCGCTGCAAAGTTTTGCATCTAAAAAAATGGGTGTAATGTCTTTAAACAAGATACCCGGTTTAGGAAAATCGGGCACATCGCGTATAGCACTCTGTATTTTTTCGGTTAACGACATAAATGTAAGGAAGACAAATTTATAGTATTTATTGTATGTTACGGGGTTTCCGCTATTTTTTCTTCCAAACCCAATTTTAAGTCGCTTAACATAGGTTCATTAGGGTGTTTGGTGATGTTTTTATCGTTTAATTTCTGAAGGATTTCTTTCATAGCAGCTACCTCCATATATTCGATAGAATCTATAACAGTAATGGCTTCTAACGAAACGAACAGATCTAAATCTAAAGCAAGGTCGGCAAAAAAGGCTTCATGGCCTTTAAAGTCTAAACCACTCTCCCAGCAAGCTGCAATAAGGATTGCTTTTTCATTTTTATGGTCTGTATGTTCAATGGCTTCTATCAAAAAGTCTACACTTTTTTCGTTTTTAAGCAATTCCAGTCCGGCATCTTTATGCTCACTGTTGTGCGAGCCCAGCAACTCTATCAGCTGTTTTATGGCTTGGTCATCAGTTTCAGTTGTTTTATCTACTTCTGCGTTAGCCTCTTCTTCTCTAAGTTTAGCCGCAATTTCTTCCGCACTTGGTATTTCGGTTTTTTCGTTATTCATCAGATTATTTCTATAAAAACCCTTAAAAATAAAAATATTTTTTATGTTTATACAATATTTATTTTGAGCGGTTTACTTCGCATATTACTTTGGCCTTTTTCGCTTATTTATGGCGGGGTTACTTGGCTGCGAAACACTTTATATGATACTAAAATTTTTAAGCAAACTACCTTTGATGAAACAAGAACCATTTGCGTTGGAAACCTTTGTGCGGGCGGCGCAGGCAAAACTCCACATACCGAATATATTTTAAAATTATTAGAAAAAGAACATAGTGTTGCCACATTAAGCAGGGGCTATAAAAGAAAAACGTCAGGTTTTTTTGTAGTAGAAACAGATACAAAGCCTGACCAATGCGGTGACGAACCCTTGCAGATAAAACAAAAATTTCCCTCTGTTTTTGTAGCTGTTGACGAAAACAGGGTAAAAGGGGTTAAAAAAATTCTTGCTCAAAAAAGTGCCGACATAATTGTGCTGGATGATGCTTTTCAGCACCGGAAAATAAAATGTGGCTTAAACATTTTACTTACAGAATATGATAATTTGTTTTGTAATGATGAATTACTTCCTGCGGGGAGATTACGTGAGTCTAAAAAAGGTTATTTGCGTGCCGACATTGTAATTGTTACCAAAACCCCCGAATATGCCACCCCTATTGATTTAAAGGGTGTTATGAAGGAAGTAAACTCGCGCCCGTATCAAAATCTTTTCTTTTCTTACCTAAAATATGGGCATCCTTATAATTTGTATGATAAAAAAGAAACCATAAATATTCCTATGCATCTTTTTAACTGCAATGTACTTTTAGTAACGGGCATTGCAAACCCAAAACCCATGCTTACATATGTTAAAGAATATGCCGAAGATGTTGTACACAAGGCTTTTGCCGACCATCACCATTTTTCAAACGAAGACGTTACTCAAATAAAAGAAGCCTATAATAAGATAGAAAACGAGAACAAAATCATCATCACAACCGAAAAAGATGCCACAAGGTTAATTTCTTTTGTTGATGAATTGAAAGAGGTTTCTATTTTTGTGCTCCCAATTGAAATAGACTTTAAAAATAAAACCGAAGAATTTAATAATCAGATTTTAAAATATGCTAGAGCAAATAAAATTCACCACAGCAAATATTCTTAAACAAACAAATAATTTTGCTCCCGAAATAGGCATTATACTTGGCACCGGGCTTGGCGGCTTAGTAAAAGAAATTAAAATAGAACATACTATTGCTTATGAAAACATACCAAATTTTCCGTTAAGTACAGTTGAAGGCCACAGCGGCAAACTTATATTTGGTACCCTTGGCGGAAAAAAAATTGTTGCCATGCAGGGTCGTTTTCATTACTACGAAGGTTATACCATGCAGGAAGTGACTTTTCCGGTACGCGTAATGAAGTTTTTAGGTATCAAAACCTTATTCTTATCTAACGCCAGCGGTGGAGTTAATCACTCGTTTGAAGTTGGTGAGATTATGATTATAAATGATCATATCAATTTGTTTCCAAACCCATTAATTGGCAGAAACATTAACGAATTAGGCACCCGTTTTCCTGAAATGAGCGAGGCTTATGATAAAACATTAATTAAAAAAGCTAAAGAAATTGCAGTACGCAATAAAATACATGTATCAGAAGGTGTTTATGTTGGCTTAACCGGCCCAACACTTGAAACACCTGCCGAGTATGGTTACATACACGCCATTGGTGGAGATGCTGTGGGCATGAGTACAGTGCCTGAAGTAATTGTTGCGCGCCACATGGGCTTGCCTTGTTTCGCTATTAGTATTTGTACTGATTTAGGCGTACCGGGCAAAATTGAAAAAACTACACACGAAGATGTACAACGTGTAGCGGCTACTCAAGAGCCAAAAATGACCCTGATAATGAAAACGCTTATCAGCGAAATTTAAGGAAGAAAAACTATTTACACATTACCATTTTACCATTATTAATTACTGCAACTGCCTTACCGGTAAAGTTGTAATTAATAAAGGGTGTGTTTTTGCTTTTTGAAACAATGTGCTTTTGCATAAACTCCCATTTAACATCGGGGTTAAATAAAGTAATATTTGCTTTTTCTCCCACTTTTAAAACAGGTATATCAAGTCCTAAAATTTTGCGAGGGTTTGTGCTTAATTTTTCAATTAGCTTTTCTTGTTCCATTTTTCCGTACAAGGCTGTGTTGGCCGCAGCATAAGCTGTTTCTAACGCTATGATGCCAAATGCAGCGTGGTCAAACTCCACATCCTTATTCTCAATTTCTTCCGGGCAATGATCGCTAACAATTACATCAATGGCATCGTTTATAACAGCGCGTTTTAAATTTTCAACTTCGTTTTTATCCCTTAGTGGTGGAGTAACTTTTAAGTTTGTATCAAACTCTACAAGCGTACTATCATTTAATAATAATTGGTGAGCAGCAACACCCGAAGTAATGTTTAGGTTTTTATTTTTTGCCTGCTTAATATAATCTGCACTTTGTTTTGATGAAATAGTTGGCACATGCATTTTACCTCCTGCATAAGCCAGTAAATTTATATTTCGTTGTACCATCAACTCTTCAGCCAAAGCCGGGATGCCCTTTAAACCCAAATGCGTAGCTGTTTCGCCTTCGTTCATTTGTCCACCACCGGTAAGTCCTTTATCTTCGCAATGTGTAATGATTAAGCTGTTTGTATTTTCAGCATATTGAAGTAAGCGCACCAATAAGCCGGAATCTTTTATAGAGTTTTTATAATCGGTAAAAGCAATGGCGCCCGCTCGTTTCATATCAAACATTTCGGTCATTTCTTTTCCATCCGAATTTTGCGTTAAACATCCTGTCGGAAAAACATCAACTAAATTATTTTTACAAGCATTTACTACGTACTCAATTTGCGATTTACTGTGTAGAGGTGGATTAGTAGCAGGCATAACACAAACACCTGTAAAACCACCTTGTGCAGCAGCCTGCATGCCACTTTGCAAATCTTCTTTATGCTCAAAACCGGGGTCGCAAAAATTAGCCTGCATATCAAACCAACCTGATGATGCGTGCAAATTTTCTTGTTCTATAACCATTACATTTTTATCCGCCTTAAGATTTGCACCTATTTGCGTAATAGTGCCTTGCTCTACAAGTATATCTACTCGCTTAGTGTTGTGTGGTGAATTAGCATCAACCACTTTTGCGTTTTTAATTAAGTAATTCATTTTAAAAATTTAATTAAAATAATTTCTATGCCTAAAAATAATAAAGTTAAGAGAACAAAAAGTTTCCATAAACGAACTCCTCCACCTATCTCAGCCAATGATGCCCGCATATTGCCAACAGATGCCTCAATAATATGTGTGCGTTTCCAATCCATTTTTTTAATCATTTCACTTAATTCGTTTTTGGTGAAACAAGCCAAATCACTTTCTTTTCGGTTGTAATTAAAGGCTAGGCCTTCTACATTAATTTTATTATGCTGTAAAAAGTAATTATTAGCATTAGCAGGGTTACCATGCGTTAAAAGAAATTTATTATCCTCTGTTACTTTCATTTCAGGAATAAAATCTGTTTTATTTTCGGTTGAATAAATATGCAATGGAGTTTCTCCGCTTGTTTTTACGTTACTTACATCAATGGCTTCATTTTTACCACTAAAGTAATACAAGGGAGGTGATGGCCTGCTAAGGATGGCTATTTTTATAAGTGTTGGAATAAATAAAGCGTGTTTTGCAAAACTGCTGCTCTCCTCATCTAAAGCAGATGTGCAAACATATAAACGTCCTTTGCCTTTTTTATACAGATTTAAAAATGGTTGCCCGTTAATTAATTTTAAAATAACTTCTTCTCCGCTACGTGTGTTACTTTTAGTGATATAATGTTCGTGAACGGTTGGCATATCCATATTTTCGGGTGTTTTTTCAAATACACCTTCATATAAATCTTTAGGCAAATTTTTACTTTCTAAGCGATAAGTTGCCGTATCAATTCCTGTGAAAATTGGTAGATTGAACAAGTTGAAGAAACTATTGTATGAATCTTTATCTGCATTATCTGATGGAAAAACAAGCACACTGCCACCTGCCGAAATATATTTCTTTAATTCCTGAGATAAACCGCTGCTTATAGTTTGTAAGCCATTTACAACAATTAAATTACTTTTATTGAAATAAGAAAAATCGATGCTTTGGTCAGTTTGATTGTAGTAAGTAAATAACGAATCGTTGCTAAAAAGACTTTGTAAGTAAACATCTGATTTTTCGTCTTTTTTATGGATGTTTAAACAAGGGATTTTGTTGTTAACTCTGAAAGAAAAATACAATGTATCATCAAACGTTACCGGAAAATCTTCTACAATAAGCTTACCCTGTTGCACCCCAGTATCTTTGCAGGTGAAGCTAACTAAGGCGTCCGTAGCCGCGCTTGGATTAACTTTAAAACTTATTGGTGTAACTTGTTTATTGTTTAAATACAATTTTAACGAGCCATTTTCAATTTCTTTATCTGATAAGTTTTTAATTTTTACGTGTAGTTTTTGGTTTATACCAGCTTGAAAATATGGGCTCTCAACAAAACAACTGTCTATAAAAATATTTTGCGCAGGTGCATTTTCAAGCAGAACAAAATTAGTTTCTGCCAAACTATCAGATTTAAAATCAGTTACATTGTTTTTTTGAAAATCGCTTATTAAAAAAAACTCGGCGTCTTTAAAATCCTTATCGGTGTTGCTTTCAGCGCGACTGTAAATTTCTTGCAAGCTTTTTACAGAGGGAGAAATCGATAATTTATCAATAGCATCAAGTGCCTGCTCCTTACTTAACACCGTATGCGATGTGGCATAAAAATCATTACTTATTAATTGTATTTTATCGCTTGAAGAAGCAGCTTGTACAAGCTCTCTGGCTTTTCGTTTGGCATCATCCAATAAACTTCCGTTTTTGTTAGCTGCCTGCATGCTAAAGGAATTATCAATATAAATGATAATTGTACGCACCCCTTTTTTGATATTATGGTTACTTGGTATATAGGGTTGTGCAAATGCCAACACCAAACAAGTGAGTGCCAGTAACCTGGAAGCTAAAATTAGCAAGCGTTTTAAGGTTGATTTGGATTTGCTTTCTTGCTGAACTTCTTTTAAAAAACGTACGTTGGTGAAATAAACCTTTTTGTAACGTCTGAAATTGAATAAGTGAACAATAATGGGAATTGATAGGGCGCCTAAGGCAAATAAAAACGAGGGGTATAAAAAGCTCATCAAAAACCAAAGATACAATTTTGAGGGTAAAACCAAACCCTAAAGTTTTTATTATATTTGCTTAAATTTTTTTACATGAGCACTGAAAATAACCGCTTTGGCATTGCCAGAGAAAATTACAAATTTTTTGTTGCAGGCGTTGCACTTATTGTGCTTGGGTACCTGTTAATGATGGGCGGCGGTAGCGAAGACCCTAATGTTTTTAACCCCGAAATTTTTAGTTTCAGGCGCATTACTTTAGCGCCTTTAGTTTGCTTGGCGGGCTTTGCAACCATTATGGTGGCCATTATGCGTCGTTCTAAATCAGTAAAATAATATGGATTTATTACATGCCATTGTTTTAGCCATTGTAGAAGGGCTTACGGAGTTTTTACCTGTATCAAGCACCGGACATATGATAATTGCCACTGGTTTAATGGGCATGCAGGTTACCGACTTTGTAAAACTGTTTACAGTTGCCATACAACTGGGTGCCATAGCCGCTGTGGTGGTTATGTATTTTAAACGATTTTTTCAATCGGTTAACTTTTACTTTAAGCTTTTTGTAGCCTTTATACCTGCTGCCATTTTTGGGGTTTTGTTGGGTGATGTTATTGATAGTTTATTAGAAAGCCCCCTTGGCGTTGGCATTGCCTTGTTTTTAGGTGGGATTATTTTCTTATTTATTGATAAATGGTTTACCGAAGAGAAAATTGAATCTACAGATGATGTAAGTTATATGCAGGCGCTTAAAATCGGTTTATTTCAGTGTATCGCCTTAATTCCAGGTGTTTCAAGAAGTGGGGCTACTATTGTTGGTGGATTATCACAAAAATTAACCCGCAAAGCAGCAGCAGAATTTTCTTTCTTTTTAGCTGTGCCAACTATGGTTGCTGCCACCGGAAAAAAATTACTTGATTTTTATAAGCATAATGGCATGCCATCATCTGACCAAATAAAACTTTTGGCTATTGGAAATGTGGTTGCCTTTATAGTAGCGCTACTTGCCATTAGGTTATTCATCAACTTCCTTACTAAACACGGTTTTAAATTGTTTGGTTGGTACCGCATTCTTGTGGGGGGCATCATTATTCTGCTTTTCGCTATGGGCATTAAGTTAGATGTACTGTAAATAAATTATCTACTTCTTTTTCTTAGTGCCTTTAATTCTTCTTTCTGCTTTGCAGATAATTTTTCAATTGCCGGACTAAAGGCCACCGCAGTAATTTTTGCATGATGCTCTACTAAAAAACTCCAGGTATCTTTAGGATAAATATTGCCTATTTCGCGTAAAGTCCATCCGATGCCCTTTTGTACAAAATAATTTTCGTCTTCTAGTAAAGGTTTTATTAAAGGCAATAGTTTATTTACAGGCAAAACTTTTTTACGCTTTTTGCTATACTCAAGTAAAGCAACTATAGACTGCCTGCGTTCCCAAGGGTTTTCAGACTTATTCCACATTTTAATTTGTGGATAAACAATAGTGGCATCTTTTTCAAGCAGGTAAGAAAATATATCTGACAAGCCATCCGAATGCGCCCAGTTATCAATTTTAGTAACCCAATTTTTTGTTGTTGCAAAAAGTTCTTTAGTGTTAAAGGCGTTTCTATTTTGAGAAACAAAAAACAATGCCTGTGTCATGGCTTCAAATAAATTACTGTGCAACCAAATCTCATTCCATATTTCTAATTGCCGATCTAAGGTAAGTGCATTAAAATCATAAGCAGCTTTAAACACCTCTCTTTGTTTTGGAACAGAAAGTCCAATAAAATTATATTGCGTGCCTATGTACTTTTTTAAATCTTTAAATCCGGACTTTTTATCAGAAGCCAAGCCCGCTTGCAATTTTTTTACAATTGCAGGATGATGTTTTTTAAAGTGTTTCATAAAATATGTATCAATCTATTGTTCCGGCGGCAATAGTGTTATTTGTGTTTTCATTTATTAAAATAAATGCGCCGCTTCCACGGTTATCAACATAACTATCATAACTAATAGGTTCGGCTGTTTTTATAAGCACTTTGCAAATATCATTTAATTTCATGCTTCCATCACTTTCTAAAGCTGCAAAAGAATGAATATCGATTTTACTGATAACCTCTTTTACTACTGCTTTGGTACGAAAACTGTTTTGTTGTAACAGGATTTTTTGCCCGGGTATAAATGCTGCACTATCCATCCAGCAAATAGTTGCAGTAAGTTCTTTATTTGTTTTAGGTAAGTGCGCTATAGGTACAATACTGTTTCCACGACTAACATCTACATCATCTTTTAAATGCAACACAACAGGTGTATTTGTTTCGGCTATTTCAACCTCTTTTTGGTGTACTTCAATTTTATCTATCGTCGTTTCTATGCCCGATGGTAAAACCACCACTCGTTCTCCTTTTTTGTAAACTCCACTTACTACTCTACCGGCAAAGCCACGATAATCATGTAACTCATCAGTTTGTGGGCGAATTATATATTGTACCTGAAAACGAGATGCTTCTGTTTTTTTCAGTTCAGCAATTTCTGTTGTCTCTAAAAATTCCAACAAAGGTTTGCCTTTGTACCAAAGCATTTTCTCTGATTTGGCAACCACATTATCTCCTGCTAAAGCACTTGCCGGAATAAAAGAAACTTCTTTTAAGTTTAGTTGTTTGGCAAATGTTAAGTAGTCAGCCTCTATTTGTTTGTAGGTTGCTTCTGAATAATCAACCAAATCCATTTTATTTATACACACCAAAACATGTGGTATACCCA
This sequence comes from Bacteroidota bacterium, assembly GCA_013288015.1. Classification (GTDB taxonomy): domain Bacteria; phylum Bacteroidota; class Bacteroidia; order B-17B0; family Aurantibacillaceae; genus PALSA-968. The sequence continues at coordinate 82,641 of JABDCR010000003.1, forward strand.
AAATAGCTGAGATGATTGAATGACGTTTTGTTTGATCTGTTATTCCGTTTCGGGCATCCACCAATATAATAGCCAAATTGGCATTAGATGCGCCGGTAAACATATTACGTGTATACTGTATATGCCCCGGTGTATCGGCAATAATAAATTTACGTTTGTTGGTACTAAAATATTTATAGGCAACATCAATAGTAATGCCTTGTTCACGTTCTGCACGCAAACCATCGGTTAATAAAGCCAAATCAATTTTAGTATCGCCACCTGTTGTTTTACTTTGTTTGGTAAGCGTTTCAATAATATCGGTTGATATAGAGTTACTATCATACAACAAACGCCCAATTAGCGTGCTTTTGCCATCATCTACATTACCTGCTGTAAAAAATCTTAATAGTTCCATTAAAAATATCCTCCTTTTTTGCGGTCTTCCATAGCAGCTTCGCTTATCTTATCATCCATTCTGGTAGCACCACGTTCGCTAATTTTAGCTTCTTTTATTTCGTTAATTATATCATCAATTTTATAGGCCTCACTTTCAATAGCCGCAGTACAAGTCATATCACCTACGGTACGGTATCTTACTTTTTTTGTAACCAGTTTATCAGTCGCATCCAATTGTAAATATTCTGAATTAGACATCAACTGACCACTTTCGGTAACTACACATTCGCGCTCGTGTGTAAAATAAATAGAAGGCAGTTGAATGTTTTCTCTTTTAATGTAATTCCACACATCCAACTCTGTCCAGTTACTTATAGGAAACACACGCACATTTTCTCCTTTATTTATTTTACCGTTATAAATATTCCAAAGTTCTGGGCGTTGCATTTTAGGGTCCCACTGCCCAAACTCGTCTCGTACAGAAAAAATACGTTCTTTAGCACGTGCTTTTTCTTCATCTCTACGCGCCCCTCCTATACAAGAATCAAACTCAAATTCTTCAATTACATCTAACAATGTATATGTTTGTAAAGCATTTCTGCTTGGAAATTTTCCTTTGGCATCCTGCAATTTTTTTACCTTGATTGTATCTTCAACTTTACGCACAATTAATTTTTCATTTATTAATTGAACCATATCATCTCTATACTTTAAAGCCTCCGGAAAATTATGTCCGGTATCTATATGCACTAAAGGAAAAGGGAATTTACCCGGCCGAAATGCCTTTAATGCCAAATGAATCAAGCAAATACTATCTTTTCCGCCGCTAAATAAAAGTGCGGGACGCTCAAACTGTCCTGCTACTTCGCGCATAATGTATATAGCTTCCGCCTCTAACTCATCTAAATAATCTGTATCCTGTTTACTCATCTCTGTTTTATTAATTCGAATGTAATCCACATTCTTTTTTATTGTTTTGTTCCCACCACCAACGTCCGGCCCTAAAATCTTCTCCAACTCTTACTGCTCTTGTACAAGGTGCACAACCAATGCTTATAAAACCTTTATCGTGCAAAGGGTTATATGGGATATTATGTTTAGCAATATATTGTTTTACTTCATCTAAAGTCCAGTTAAGTAATGGATGAAATTTAATAATATTATTTGCTTCATCCCACTCTACCGAAGGAATATCCTTTCTCCCTTCCGATTGTTCAGCCCGTATACCTGTTATCCATATAGAGTATCCTTGCAAGGCTCTTTTTAAAGGCTCTACTTTCCTAATAAAACAACACTCTTTTCTATTCTCAACCGATTCATAAAAACTAATGGGTCCTTTTTCCGATACTAAATTTTCTATTAAAGTCGTTTGAGGATAAAAAACTTTTATGGATTTTTTATATCGCTCCAATGTACTTTGTAAAACAGAATAAGTTTCATTATACAATCTACCAGTATCTAAAGTAAAAATAGTGATAGGCAAATTATTAGAAAAAATAAGGTGTGTAATTACTTGGTCTTCATAACCCAAACTGCTTGAAAAAATAACTTTGCCCTGAAAATTTGCTGCAATTGCACGCAAAGCCTCTTCAGGAGATTTATTTTTTAGTAGTTCGTTTATGAATGAGATTTTTTGTTGCATTATATTCTATAAAGATAATTTATTTTAAAATGAATTTACACCGTTTACCGTAGTATATTTCATGGTGTATTTTACTCCCGGATTTATGTATTTATAGGTGCTATGCGCCATTAAAGCCGCTTCATGAAATCCACATAAAATTAATTTCAGTTTGTTTTTATACGTGTTTATGTCTCCAATAGCATAAATGCCGGGTACGTTGGTACTATAATCATCTGTGTTAACTTCAATCGCACTTTTATCAATGTTTAAGCCCCAGCCTTCAATTGGACCTAACTTAGGGCTTAATCCAAAAAGCGGAATTACATTATCTGCTTCAATAGTGTTTGTTTCATTTGTTTTAAGATTAGTTACAATTACTTTTTCTAAATGATTGCCACCTTGCACTTCGGTTAGTTGCGTGTTTAGTAAAAGGTTGATTTTCTTTTCTTTTGCCAGATTTTGAACTTTACTTACAGAATCGGGTGCTCCTCGAAACGATTCACTTCGGTGAACAAGTGTAATTTCTTTAGCTATGTCAGCCAGGAAAATAGTCCAGTCTAAAGCACTATCTCCCCCACCCGCAATAACAATTTTTTTATCGCGGTATTTTTCAGGATCAAGCACTACATAACTAACACCTTTACCATTTTCGAAATCAGTTAAGCCAATAGTATCCGGTTTACGTGGCTCGAAACAACCTAGTCCACCTGCAATAACTACTACACTTGAATTAATTTTTGTGCCCAAATTAGTGGTAACTACAAAATCGCGTTCGCCAATTTTTTCCAATTTTTCCACTCGTTCTCCAAATGTAAAACTTGGTTTAAAAGGCTCTGCCTGTTTCAAAAGATTATCAACCAATTCCTGCGCCATCACCGTTGGATAACCCGGTATATCGTAAATTGGTTTTTTAGGATATATCTCTGAAAGTTGACCGCCTGCTTGCGGAAGAAAATCAATTAAATGACAGCGAAGTTTTAATAAACCTGCTTCAAATATGGCGAATAACCCTACAGGACCCGCTCCAATAATTGTAATGTCTGTTGTTATCATACTAAAAAAATAATCGTTTTAAACTTGTTATTATTACCACTATACCTACTAATAGCATGGTGCTTTTTATTGGGATTCTATTGGATAAATAGGCAGCAAACGGAGCAGCAATTACACCGCCAATAATTAACCCAACAACGATGCTCCAATGTGTCAATCCAATAAACGTAAAAAAAGTGATTGAGCTTGCTAACGAAACAAAAAATTCAGCCAAATTAACAGAGCCAATTGTAAATCGTGCATTTCTTCCTCCGGCAACTAAGGTTGATGTTACAACCGGCCCCCAACCACCACCACCAATTGAATCAAGAAAGCCGCCAACTAAAGCTAAAGGAAATATTTTTTTTATGCGCTCGCGTATTTTATCTTTTTTTAAAGCCTTAAAAATAATTACCAATCCTAAGAACAAAGTGTAAGAAGACACTAAAGGTTTGATAATATAATTATACCCTTCTAACTTAGATAACACAAATGCACCCAAAATAGCCCCTAAAATTCCCGGCAATAAAAGTGTGCGAAATAATTTAGTATTAACATTGCCAAATTTTAAATGCATTAACCCAGACACACCACTGGTGAAAATTTCGGAAGCGTGAACACTTGCACTTGATGCTGCCGGTGGCACTCCCGAAGAAAGTAAAAATGTTGTAGCTGTTACACCATATGCCATGCCTAAGGCACCGTCAATCATTTGTGCGGTAAAGCCAGCAAGAATGAAAAACAAAATAGAAGAATCAATACTGCCTGCAATTTGTGTTGCATAACCTCCAATTACACTTGGTGGCAGATACATAGAAAGTAAGTAACCAACAATTAATAAAGCAGGTGCGGTTAAACTGTAAACAATAATTCGCTTAGTGCTTATTGATTTTTTTCTTTCTTTGGGTTTTCGTTCCGACAGTACAGAAGTAATTTCATTCAGCTGTTTTACTTTCTCTTTAAAATCGCCGTTTAGGTTTTTACGGATTTTAACAAGATTGCTAATTGAATCGTTTATTTCATACGGAATTGCCTCATCAAATGTTTCGCGCAAACGCTTTGCTAGGGTAGGAGATTTCCCATTGGTAGATATAGCAATTTTTACATCTCCCTTTTGTACAATTGAACCTAAATAAAAATCACACTGCTCGGGAGTATCGGCTACATTGGTTATTATTTTTCTTTCTGCTGCCAGTTTTTTTATAGAAGCGCTTATTTCTTTATCGTTAACGGCAACAATAACAAAGTCGGTGTTATTTAAATCACTTTCTTGAAATGGGCGTTCTATAATATTTAAGCTCGAGAAATTTTTTGCAAACTGCTTTATTTCTTCATTTACACTTATTGAAACCAACGTAATTTCTGTCTTAGGGCTATTTTTTAGTACAGAGTTTATTTTTTCGAGCGCAACTTTGCCCCCTCCAACAATAAGTAGTTTAAAGTTCTCTAATTTTAAGAAAACAGGATATAAATTATTTTCGGTTATAATAGTCATATAATATTTTTTAAAAAGAAATTTGATATTGCAGTACAACTTGCCCTCTTCTAACTGTATTTACTGTATGAATTTTATAATCACTTGTGCTTAGGTTATATACTGGGCGGCTTTGATAATCAAGTGTAAACTTTGCATTATGTCCTTTAATCAAATAATTAAGCCCAAGATCCCACACAATATCGGCACCTTTTAATGCTTGATAATCTGCATACATAATTTGTCCATAAGGTTGCAATTGTGTGCCATCTTTAAACTTTGGCAACAAGTATCCGGCTTGCACATAATATATACTTCCGGTTCCTATCATAGGAAATTGGTTGCCCGCACCATTAAACGAAGATAAGCCAGGATTAAAATTTCCAGTAACTTTTGAATTACCAACACTAGTTATCGGGTTTGCAAATGCAGTTGTAGTAGGGTTTAACGGGTTGTTATTTCTTATATAATTACTGCCAAAGTTGTAATTTGAATAAGCAGCGTAAATTGTTATTGCACTTCCCTTATCTTTATTTAGTGGGGTGTCATAAAACAAATCAATCGACCACAAAAACATAGCTGTTCTAACTGTATCTTTTAAAGTGTATATTTGTGTTCCGCCGGCGTTTGTTCCCTGACTATATCCAGCTTGCCACATAGCATTTTGTTGATAGCGAAAACCTGCACCAATATTAAATACTTTACTTTGCCCTAAATAAGAACCTACCGTGTTTGGCGTTAAATTAGATTCTTGATTTAAAAACTGATACATAAAATAACCTTGCACCTGTGGCTGAATTTTATTTGTGGCAAATGTAGAAGCATTAAATTGCGGATTAACTGTAGTTGAAGCTACTGTTAATGTATTAGTCCATGCAGTAGTAGTGGTAGTTGGATACGGAATGTTAACTGCCACCCGATAATCTAATTTACCCAATTTACCTTTGGCATATAACCCAGGCGTACGGGCGGTATTATCTGTTACATTAGACGTTGCTTGCTGATACGAAGGTATATCTAACCCTAAGATAGATGGCGTGCTAGAGGTTGAGTATCTTGAAGGGCCTGCCCAAGCTGATAAACCACCACCAAGACTCAAATATTTACCTAACAGTTTATATTCAACTGTCATGTCTATAAATTGCAATGGCACGCTCCTGCCTCCCGTTAAACTGTTGATACCATCCGAGGCAATTTGACCGTAAATAAAAACTTTGTTTGTAACCTGTGCTTGAATCCTTAATCGAACACGGCGCAATGCCACCTGATAAGAATTATTATCGGCTACGCCATTTACGGTTGAACCGGGGTTGTTGTGATTGTCTATAGCCCACAACTGGGCGGCAAAATTAATTTTAGCCCAAGTGCTGCCATCTTCACTAAAATTTACCTTTATGCCATCATTAGAAATTAGAGGCTTTGTTATTTTTTTTGTTGAATCTATTTGAGTTTGTGATAATGCACTTCTATTAATAAATAAAGATGTTATACCTATATAGATAAATTTAATGTTTTTCATGTCATTTTTTTGTTTCAATTTTTTTACGAATTAATTTAATTAAACAAATAATTTAGGTTAGATAGAGCCACAGGAAAATCATCGTGTTGCTTTACTACATCGCCAATAACTATTACAGCAGGTGCTTTTATATTTTCATGTTCGGCTATCTCAACAATAGTCCCGATCGTTCCAAAAGCAATTGCCTGATTCGGTAATGAACCATTTTGAATTATGGCAATAGCTGTATCTTCTTTATCTGCTGCTTTAAACACTTCTGTAATTTCTTTCAGCTTAGCAAGCCCCATTAAAATAACTACGGTTGCATTTGTTTTGGCGGATACTAAAACATCCTTCGATAATTTGTTTTCTTTAGTAGTGCCAGTTATCACCCAAAAACTTTCACTCACACCACGATGTGTAACCGGAATTCCGTTTAGTGCCGGAACACCAATTGAGCTTGATATACCCGGCAATACAACGGTTTCTATATTAAAAGCCTCAGCATATTTTTTTTCTTCTTGCCCACGGCCAAATACAAATGGGTCTCCGCCTTTTAAACGTACTACATGACCACGAGTAAAGGCTAAATCTACTATTAGCGTATTAATTTGTTCTTGGGTGTAAGTATGATATTTATTTCTTTTTCCCACATAAATCACCAGCGCATCAAGGGGTACATATTTTAAAAGCTCTTTATTAACTAAAGCATCATATAAAACAACATCGGCCTGTTGCAATGCTTTTATAGTTTTTATGGTTACTAGCTCTATATCGCCAGGGCCCGCACCGGCTATAGTTAGTTTTGGATATTTTTCTGTTTTCATTTTTATAACTGTATTTAATTTATTTTTTTGAATTGTTTCGGCTTAGGAATAAACTGCATTTGCCGAAACATCAAATACAGTTATATCATTATCATAGCACAACAACAACCATCAAATTTTATATATGGGTAGTATTTTTTCATTTTAATTTAAAGTTTCTATTCCTTCTTCTTTATTGGATTTTATTCTATATTGCTTTACCTCATTTACAAATTGACCAGCTTGCGAGAAATAAATTTCTGCAAATTCTTTCGATGGTTCATTTTTGTTTATCTGTAAAACCAATTCTTTAAATGTGGTGTTATAGCTAAATGGTTTATCCGTTTCAAATAATTTATCAAAATCTGCAATTACACCGTGTTGCGTGTTTACATGAATTTGGTTATCCAGTAATAATGCCTTAGCTGCGTTGATTAAAGCTGCATAACTATAATAAATGCTATCTCCATATCCCTCATCTTCAAAGGCTTCAGCAGCAAAGGCAAGTTTTTCTTCAGCCTCAAAAAACAAGGTTGCTACCAAATCAATTACTACACCGGCACATTCTCCCACTCCAATTGCCGTAGCAAATTTTTCATCTTGTCCCCAATCTATATAGTCTTCATTTTTTAAAGTAGAGTTATCGGCTAAGGGTTTTAATAACTGGTAGAAATAATCTTTGCCTTGTTTATCATAGTAACTATTAAAATACTCACCTTCAACCGCATTTTTCTCAAAATCATTAAATAACACACGCAACACATCCGGACCGCGTTTGCTGGCAACCTTAATTACTTTATCGGATATTCTTCCTTCACCATTACCAAGAGTTCCACCACCTAACAAAACCTGTAATGCTGGTACTACATTGGCGCCTACTTTAAACGAACTACCATGAAAGCCTATTTGTGCTAAGCCATGTTGCCCACAAGAATTCATGCAACCACTTATTTTAATTTTTATATCGTGGTTGTAAACTAAATCAGGAAATTCATTATAAATAATTTCTTCTAAAGCAACCGAAATATGGGTGCTATTTGAAATAGCCAAATTACAAGTATCAGTTCCTGGGCAAGATGTTATATCTCCAACGGAATCAAAGCCTGGTATTGCTAATTTAATTTCATCAAGTTCGTTATAGATAAAAGGTAAATCGTTTTCATAAATATTCCTTAATAAAAAACCTTGATTAATAGTTATACGTATATCTTCAGTATCAGCATACTTTTTTACAACTTCGGTTAACTTTCTGGAATCAGTACTTGAAATATTTCCTAACTGAATTTTAATATAAACACCAAATAAACCAGTTTGTTTTTGTTTAAATATGTTTGTGCTTTTCCATCTGAAATATTTTTCTTCGTTTACAATAGCTGTTTCTTTTTTTTGAGTAGAACGCAGTGTGGTAGGTTTCAACTTAACCGTTGTGTCAATTTTAAATTCCTTAACCAATAAAGCCTTTTGCTCTTCCTTTACAAAGTTTAAAAATGCTTCCACCCCAATTTTATTAATGAGATATTTTAAGCGTGCTTTATGTCTGCTGGCTCTTTCACCATGTCGGTCAAACACGCGCAAACTAGCTTCCACAAACGAAATTATTTTGTCTTCATGTAAAAATTCAAAAGCAGTTTGTGCCAAAAAAGGTTGCGCTCCCAATCCTCCACCAATCAATATTTTAAACCCTCTTTGATTGTTTTCAATTTTAGGAATAAAACCCAAATCGTGTATATAAGTAAAAGCCGTATCTTTTTCGTTGTTCGAAAAAGCAATTTTTATTTTCCTGCCTAGCTCCTGGCAAAATGGTTTACGTAAAAAATAGTTGAACAAAGCATAAGCATACGGAGAAACATCGAACGGTTCATTTGGGTCGATGCCTGCCTCGGCAGATGCCGTAATATTTCTAACCGTGTTTCCA